>CAZWOY010000146.1:0-8861 GCA_964635255.1 uncultured bacterium | reverse complement strand
GGATTAACTTTTATAAGCTAACGGGGGCTGTTAAAGTGTTGTGGAAATCGGTGTTCAATATATCGACAGGAAAACCGTCCAAATCTGGGTTTCGATTAAAAACAAATCTTGATTTTCAATTAAGTTTTATTTATATTATTTTTACTGCTGGAATAATATACAAAAAACCGCGTTTTTTTTCCGCGAATTTTCGAAAGGTTTGGTGAGGATCCTGTATGCTAAGCGCTTGACAGATTGAGAAACAAGATCAATATCGATCCTTGAAACCATTTTTTAACCGTCCGGTTCGTTCCCGCCTATTAAGCTGGATAAAACTATTTCCTGCATGGTGAACTATGTTGGAAGTTCGGGCGACATATTTTAATTATGGGAGTACTTCATGCACCCGAAATCCATATTTTGGGTCTTTGCCCTTATACTGTTATTTGCCTGCTCAACCTGGGCGGATAACGCGAAGATTGCCGATGAACAGGCGGCAAACAGAGAGCCGCATCGCGACAGGCGGGGGGAGCCGGACGATATGGGCTATGAATGGCGCGATAATCTCGAGGACGATGGTCCTGAGTTCGAGTGGCTTGAAATCGATAATTTTGAGAATGTTCGTCATTTTCGCATGGGCGACGATCAGAATACGGGAAGACTCGAACTTGGCTTTGAGTTTCCCTTCTGGGAAGACGCATTCAACGGTGTTTATATCGCTACGGACGGCTATTTTTCTTTTACTTACGGCGGCGACGATTATACAATTTACATGCGGGTTGATGACTATCCGATCCAAGCCGGCGATGGACGCGAACACCACCGGATGATCGTTCCCTACGGGACAGACCATACAGACGGTACTGACGTTTGGTTCTGGACGGATGAAGAACGCGCCGTTATCTGGTGGGCGGGAGACCATCAGCATCATTTCCAAACAATCCTCGGACCGAATGGAATATGCACTATGCAGTATGGAGAGAATTCCGATGGACGTTCCGTCAACGTCGGCGTCAATTATGGCGACGGGGAGCGCGGCTGGGCGATCAGCGCCGGCGAGCGCGACTATATCGTTCCCGGACGGGCTGTCGCTTTTGGTCCAGAGGATGATTGGAACGCTGCAATTGCGGTCGAACCGGAAGCGCTCGATTTTGATCAAGTCGTGGTTGGCGAAAGCGTAGAAGTGGAGTTAACCATTTCGAATACGGGGTACGCCGATTTAACCCTTACAAATGTTGTTATTAATAATGACGCATTCAATGTGGACTTTGAGGAAGAGATTGTCATTGCTTCCCTCGAAAGCGTCGAAATAACCGTTGCGTTTGAACCACGAGAATCAGGTAATTATCATGGCGCCCTGACCGTATTTTCAACTGCGATTAATGCCGAGGAACTTGAGGTCGAGTTAACTGGAATCGGACTCAATCCGCCGGTTATTGTCGTCGAGCCCGATTCGATTGAAGTTGACGTGGCAAATGGTGAGATTCATCAGGAAAACTTGGCTGTAGGCAACGAAGGCGAAGCTGTTCTACAATGGTCTATCGAAACAAGAGCGCCCGAACGGGATGCGAACAGGGAAATTCGTCGCGTACGCAGCGCTTTTCGTCCGAATCGAGACAATTTCGGCGACCGATTGAGCGAGTTCCGTTTGCCATATAATACTGTTTCCGGGCTTGCCTGGGACGGCGCGAATATGTGGGGAGCGTCCTATTCTCATAGAAGATTATTCTGCATAAATCCAGATAATTTTGAGGTAATACAGAACTTTGAAATCCAGCGCAGTCCAGTCGGGATGACCTGGGATCCCGTCGATGAAGTATTCTGGCTTGGCGCTTGGGATAACGCCATTGTCATGGCTTATGACCGGGACGGCAATCTTGTGGAAAATATTAACCTTCCCCATGTTTCCAACGGTGGTTTTGATTGTGACGGCGCGTCATTTTACTGGAATTCCGAAAGCACAGGCAGTCTTTACAAGCTCGACCGAAACTTGAATATAATCGGCGAGATAGAGGAATTTAATCAACAGGTTGGTCATGAACGTCCAATGGCTATCGAATGGGTCCCCAGGCATAGAGACGGTCATTTATGGACGACTATGCGAGGATGGATGTCGCAATTCGACGTCGATTGGGAAAATGGCGAGATCGAGCTTATACAGGAGATGCAAATCGATAACCTTTCAGCTCACGAGGGATTGGCGCACGACGGTCAAAACCTTTGGACGGGAGGACATTGGGATAGACAAACCGGTATAATTTTCGACGATGGCGTAAATGAGGATTTTTACTGGCTATTCTGTGATCCCAGTGAAGGTGAAATTGAATCAAACGAGGAAACCGAGATTGCAATAACATTTAATTCTGAAGGGCTGGACAGTGGAGATTATGAAGCTGATATTGCAATCATGTCTAATGATCCTGATAATCCTGAAATATTAGTCGATGTTTTAATGCATATCGAACTTACAACGATAGAGGTTACTCCTGAAACCCTCAATTTTAATCGAGTCGTGGTCGGCGAAAGCGGAGAAGCGGAACTGACCATTTCGAATACTGGTGGCGCTGATTTGAATATTAGGAATATAACCGTCGATGAAGAAGCCTTCAGCGCCGGCTTTGATGAGCGCGTCACAGTTGCTGCCGGTGAAAGTTATGAATTGACGGTTAGCTTCGAACCGCCCCAAGAAGGGGAGTATCACGGTACGCTGACCATTTCTTCCAATGCAGGCAATGCCGGGGAATTCGAAGTTGAGCTGGCTGGAGTTGGAATTGCGGTTGATTCACCACAAATTAATATAGCTCCATTAGAGATTGAGACAGACGAAAGCGGTGAACATGTTGTAACCATCTCTAACGAAGGCGGCTCAGACTTGGAATGGACGATTGAACTTGAGGAACAGAACAATATTTTAGGACAGGTGATTACCCAATTCGATATGCCTTACAACTCAATATCCGGACTTGCCTGGGATGGCGAATATATGTGGGGCGTATCGTATGAGCATAGTCGCTTGTTCTGCATCGATCCGGAAAGTTTTGAAATAATTCACAACTTTCAACTCCAGGAACAACCTGTAGGCATGACATGGGATCCTGCTAATGAGGTATTCTGGCTTGGACGATGGGGAACCCCAGAACTGATTGCCTATGATCGCGAAGGGAATCTGTTCGATCGTCTGGAACCCCATTTCTTATGGAATTCCAATGGTGGTTTTGCTTGCGATGGCGAGTATTTTTATTGGAATTGCTTGCGGCGTGATGATCTTTTTAGAGCAACGTTTGAGTGGCGGGACGGTAATCGATACCTGTCCTTTGGCAATACCCATATACCGAATTTCTCAGAACAGGTTGGACACGAGCAACCAATAGCAATTGAATGGGTGGGGGAGTATCAAGGTGGACGCCTATGGGTGACGTCGCGAGGATGGCTTTCCCGATTTGATGTAGATTGGGCAGATCAATCGCTTGAGCTTATTGCGGAATTTCGGATTGATAATCGGAACGCCCATGAAGGATTGGCGCATGACGGCATTAATCTTTGGACGGGCGGTCGTTCGGACCAGCAGGTAGGTTTTATTTTCCATGATGGCATGCGAGACTGGATATCGATAGATCCCACAGAAGGGATTGTCGCTCCGGAGGAGAGTGAAGAAATTACAGTCACCGTTGACGCTACCGAATTGGACCCTGGCGATTATGAAACAGACATACACTTTTTGTCCAACGATCCCGGTGGCGATGATATTGTCGTCAATGTTTTAATGCGCGTTCCTGAAGCTCCCGTGATCTCTGTCGAACCGGATGCGCTGGATTTTGGTGAGATTAGAATCGGAGAAACCGGAGAAGCGACGCTGTCGATTTCCAATAGAGGCAACGCCGATTTGAACATAACAGACGTTTCAGTCGATGGCGACGTCTTTAGCGCTAACTTTGAGGATGAGATTAACCTAATTCCACACAGAAGCGTCGAACTGACCGTTACATTTGCACCTGAAGAAGCCGGCGATTATGAGGAGATGCTGACCATCTCATCCAATGACGAGCGACGCGCCGATTTTGAGGTCGAGTTGACTGGAGTAGGATATATACCAGCAAGGATTTCCGTCGATCCAATGGAGATAGAGACTGACGAAGGCGGTGAACATGTTCTGACTATTGCCAACGTAGGCGGCTTGGACTTGCAATGGTCGGGGGAGACGGAGATTGTATCTGAACAGGAAGACAATCTGGGTGATGTGATTAGACGATTCGATATGCCCTATAATTCCGTTTCCGGACTTGCCTGGGATGGCGAGGATATGTGGGGCGCTTCCTATGCGCATAGACGCTTGTTCTGCATAGAACCGGCGGATTTCGAAATTATTCACGACTTTGAGCTCCAGGAACAACCTGTAGGCATGACTTGGGATCCTGTCGATGAAGTATTCTGGCTTGGACGGTGGAACAGTAGAATAATAATGACCTATGACCGGGAAGGCAACCTGGTCGAAAATCTGGAGTTGCCGCATTTGTGTAACGGGGGGTTTGCATGCGATGATGAATATTTCTACTGGAATTCAGAACATACGGGTCGTTTATACAAACTCGATCGTGATATGAATGTCATCTGCGAGATACCAAATTTCCGTCAACAAGTCGGTCACGAGCGACCGATGGCAATTGAATGGATTGAAATAAATTTCAATGGAAAGCTATGGATGACTTCACAAGGATGGCAATCTCAATTTGACGTCGATTGGGAAAGCGGTGAAATTGAACTTATTGCGGAATTTCAGGTTGAAAACCTGCATGCCCATGAAGGATTGGCGTATGACGGATTTCATCTCTGGACAGGCGGACATACAAACCGACAGGAAGGGTTTATATTTGACGCTGGAAACTGGATATCGATTGATCCTGCCGGCGGAACATTGGCTCCTGACGAAGATGCGGAAATCACTGTCAGTATCGACGCCGCAGATTTAAATCATGGAGATCATGAGGCGGCCGTACACTTTATATCCAACGATCCCGAAAACGAGAGTGTAGTTGTCAATATTCTGCTGCATATTAACGAAATGCCTGTAATTGTCGTCGATCCAATGGAGATAGAGACAGATGAAGGTGGTGAATATACGATATCTATTTCCAACGAAGGCGAATTAGACTTGGATTGGTCGATGGAGATGGAGATTGTCGATATACAGTGGAACAACCCGGGCGAAGTAATCGATCAATTTAGTTTGCCCTATGAACATGTTTATAATATTTCAGGACTTGCCTGGGACGGCGAGAATATATGGGGAGTTGATTATAGGAGACACCGCCTGCTCTGCATCGATAGGGACAGACGCGAAATAGTCCGCGATTACGGACTTCAGGGAGCTCCGGTAGGCATGACATGGGACCCTGTCGATGAAGTATTTTTGATAGGTCGATGGAATACTAACTTGATTATGGTTTATAATCGTGCAGGCGCTTTTGTCGAAAATCTGGAATTGCCGCATGAGTGTAATGGGGGTTTTGCGTGCGATGATGAGTTTCTTTACTGGAATTCCGAGCATACAGGTTGTCTTTATAAGCTGGATCGAGATCTGAACGTCATCGGCGAGATACCGAATTTTCCACAGCAGGTCGGTCACGAGCGGCCTATGGCAATCAGATGGGTGGAGGAGTATCCAAGAGGTCATTTATGGACAACTTCGCGAGGATGGATGTCGCAATTCGACGTCGATTGGGAAAATGGCGAGATCGAACTGATCTCAGAATTCCAATTTGATAACCATAACGCTCACGAGGGATTGGCGCACGATGGTCGATATCTTTGGGCGGGAGGATATTGGCCGGAACATAATATATGGGAGAACAGACAAAACTTCTTCATTTTCGAAGATAGCATTCCCGACTGGATTTCGTATGATCCCACAGAAGGTGTGGTTTCGCCCGGCGAGAGCGCAGACGTTGCTGTCGCCATCGATCCAACAGATTTGTTTTATGGAGGAGATTACGAAGCAAACTTCCATATCCTGTCCAATGACCCCGAAAACGAGCATGTAGTCGTCAATGTCGTCCTCAATATCGCTGAATCATCGATGATTGTCGTAGAACCGGAAAGTATCGATTACGGTGAAATCGCAATTGGAGAAACCGGAGAAGCGCGATTAACGATTCACAATACGGGCAACGCCGATTTGACCATTACAAACGCTGCAGTTGATGGGGATGTTTTCAATGTGAATTTTGAGGATGAAATCATCATTCCACATAGCGAAAACGCTGACCTGACCGTTACATTTGAACCTGTCGAATTGGGGGAGTATCGCGGCGTTCTGGCAATTTCTTCTAATGCCGTTAACGCCGAGGAACTCGAAGTCGAGCTAGCAGGCGTTGGAATCGATCCGCCGGTCATCGTCGTCGATCCAATGGCGATAGATACGGATGAGAGCGGAGAATATATGTTGACCATCTCAAATGAAGGCGACGTTAATTTGGAATGGTCTGCCGATCTTGAGCTTGTTGCCGAACCTGACCGGGACGTTTCTGTTCGATCGGTGCGGAGAGCCGATGCTAAGGGAGAATCACTTCTCAGATACAATGATAAAACATCCGGAAACCATCATGATACCAATGACTTAAACCGTTATTGGGGATGGTCTGAATATCCTGAAATAAATTCCGAACCCAAACGGACCACGTCTGTTCGATCAGCACGCAGAGTTAATGCAAACAGAGGACCTTTGCGTGACGACGCCGGTGAATTACTCGGAAGTTTCCGGGGCGTCAATGTCGCCGGTGAGTATAGTGCATGCGTTGGTTGGGATTATGACAATGAGCGGATGTGGGTGACAAATGCTAATAGAAATCTAGCCGTAGCTTATTCCACCGACGCCGCGTATCGAGATTTCCAGGAGGAAATCCGTATTAATGTTAGAAGAAATCCCCTAAATGGATGTTGGGTCAACGGACTGCTCTATCTTGCCCCATTATTTAATGGAAATACCGTCAATCGCTTCGATTCGGACGGAAACGACGTCGGATCGATTGAATTCCCGTTCGATGTTGAAGGCATGGCGGCGGATCGGGATCGTCAGTTGTTACTTGTTTCTGAGTATGTGGTCGGCTCACATCCTGTTCACGTTTACGAGATAAACGACCATAACGGCTTAGGCGAAGAGATTGGAGTAATCCGCAACCACATGCAGTTCCACGGTGATGAGGGAGGTCTTGGATTTGAATGGACTCCTTCCCTTCCCGATGGTCAGCTCTGGATGACTAATTCCCGAGCGTTTGCCGAAAACTGCCAGGTTTTCCAGATAGCGGTTGACACTGAGCGATGGGAATGCATTGAAACCATTCAGAGTTTTGATGTAGGAGCGATTGGCATGCCCTATTGCGCTGTCGCTCATGATGGCAGGAATATCTGGGCGAGTGGCAGACCGGCTGCGGACGTCCGCATTTACGACGATGGCGTCATTGACTGGATATCGTTTGCACCCGTTGAAGGCATGGTTTCACCTGATGAAGAGGAGGAAATCACCGTCTCCATCGACGCAAACGATTTGATCGATGGTGAGTACGCAGCAGATATTCTTATATTCTCAAATGATCCTGAAAACGAAGAAGTTGCCGTCGAAGTTACTCTGACCGTCGGAGGCGCACCGGCAATCGAGGTTTCGCCGGACGCCCTGAACTTCGGCGAGGTTGTTTTAGGCGAAACTACAGAAGAGACGGTGACAATTTCCAATGTCGGCGCCGCCACTCTCACCGTTTCCGATATAGGCGTCGATGGCGAGCGCTTCGCTGTGGATTTCGAGGAAGAATTTTCTCTTGAGCCGGAAGAATCCCGCGAGATCACTGTAGCCTTCACTCCCGAAGAACCGGGGCGGATGGACGGAACGCTGCTTATTTCATCCAACGATCCTGAAAACGAAGAAGTTGCAGTCAGCCTGACCGGCTCCTGCCGGGGGTTGGATGAAATTACGATTGAATTTGTCGATGACTGGAACATGATCTCGATCAACGTCGTTCCCGAAGAGGAATTCTGGACGCGGGAAGAAGGTCCCGACGTCGTTCGGATGATGGAACGGCTCAGAATCGACGAGGATTCGCACCACCTTCTGCTGATGAAAGATCAAGACGGAGCTTTCTACCTGCCCGCCTGGGGCTACAACGGCATCCCCTACTGGGACTTGACGCGCGGCTATCAGGTTAAGGTCGATGAGGCTTTAGAAGCGACCTGGGAAGGCGAGCGTATCGCTCCCGACGCGGACATTCCAATGGTCGAAAGCTGGAACATCATCGCCTACTATCCGACTTACGAATTGGACGCAAGCGCGCCCGATTTCTATGTCGTTTCGCCCATTATCGACCATGTTCTGATCGCTAAGGACGCTTTCGGCTTGTTTCTGCTTCCGGCGTGGAATTTCTCGAGCATGAATCCTTGGAGACCAGGACAGGGCTACCATGTTAAGGTGGACGAAGAGCTTGTGTTCAACTACCCGGCGGAGCAGGATGAAGGCGCGATGATCTCAATGAGCGATCCCGGCGGATTTGAAGGTCGCTGGTCTGATATAAATCCAACTGGTGAGAACATGAGTGTCCTGGTTCATTCAATCGCTGGTGTTCAGTTCACTGAAGGCGATCAAATCGCCGCCTTCAACGCTGAAGAGCAACTGGTCGGACTGGGAACAATGGACGATGAGGGTCGCTGCGGCTTAGCCGTCTGGGGCGACGACGAATCAACGGACGCTGTCGAGGGCTTGCGCCGGGGCGAGTCGTTCAGCCTTAAAATCTGGAACGACGCTGACCAGGCGGTCAACGACCTCGCAATCCTGCATGTAAGAGAGGGCGCCGGCTTAATCTACGCCGCGAACGGCTTATCGGTAGTCGAGACGGCCGTAA
>CAZWOY010000145.1:0-8862 GCA_964635255.1 uncultured bacterium | reverse complement strand
TCATCAAGCGGATTCCGTGAGATGGCGACTATTTTATGCACATAGTAGTATTACTCAGATCATAAAAAGGTTCAGTAGGACAGAGTCTCTGCCTGCCAGTTTGAAATGCCATAAAATCCGACCGGGTGGCATGCGTTTTTCGTTCCATTAATTATAGTCTATGTTAGCTGATCGATTGCGTTGGATTATGAGAATTCTGAAAGCACTTAGAACGAAACGCCCATGTTTACTTCCTTAATAAATTCATTAACCTTGTTCAACGCTTTGTTTGGAAAGCCGCAAATCCATGCCACCCAACATTTTCTGATCTACGGCTAACCGTAAAATCACAAATAAAACAACAGCCCCAAAGCCGCGTCCGCTACTATGACAGCGAAGATCGACGCTACTACCGCTTTGGTTGTGGCTCTGCCGACGCCTTCAGGTCCTCCGGTGACGCGGAAGCCGAAGAAGGCGGCTAAGATTACGATCAGCCAGGCGAATACGACGCTCTTTACCAGTCCGGTTACAATATCCTTTAAGTACAATGCCGACTGAGCTTCTAATAAAAATGACTGAGGCGTCAAATCGAGAGCTTGAATTGCGACAAGAAATCCGCCAAAAATGCCGATAAGGGTAGCTAACAGCGAGAGCAGCGGCGCCGTCATTACTATGCCGATAATCTTCGGCACAACGATATAACGGATCGGCTTAATGCCCATTGTCACCAGAGCGTCGGTTTCTTCATTTACCGTCATCGAAGAAATCTCCGCCGCGATGGAAGCTCCACTCCTGCCTGCAAGGAGAATCGCCGTCATTAAGGGCCCCATTTCGCGCGCCATTGAAATCACCACCAGGTCGGCGACGAATATATTAGCGCCGAATTGGCGAAGCTGCTCGGCCGACTGCAGCGCTAAAACAATCCCGATAAGAAATGAAATCACCGATATTACCGGCAAGGCTCCAACGCCAATGGCAAGAGCCTGAGCAATAATCGCTCCTTTGCGGTGACCGCGGGATCTCCAAATTGAAGAAATTGTCCAGAATACCGATTCCGATACTATGAGGATTAATCCGCCCATCGCATAAAGGAATTCGAAAGCTTTTTCACCTATGGAAACAATGGCGTCTTTTCTAACAGTTTCGTGTTTGACCTCCGGCGATGGGAAATAATACTGTTCGAGACTGTGTTCAATTTCATCGGAAGCGTGGACAAATCTAATGGATTTACCGGTTACGCGCGCGCGCGCATCAAGTTCCGCAAGTAAAGATGCGCCAAGGCTGTCGAGTGAAGTTAATTCGCTCAGATCTAATTTAATTTCTTTTTCTTTTATTTGATCGAGGATTTTAATCAGTTTGTCGAATATGTCTTTGGGACCGCCGTGTTGAAGCGATCCGATCAGAGAGACCTGAGCGCCATCGACGTCGATCCGGCATTCTGCTGGTTTTTCGTCCATATCCAATTTAGAAGAAAAAGTAACTTACGCGAACGGTAACGAACTGTTCATGGACTAACCAGTCGAATGATGGATCGCGGCTTAGCCTGAAAACATGTTCCAGCGTAATATTTCTGGTCGCGGCAAGCGTAATTGTGTTTTCGAGATCATAATCGGGATTTTTCATATTATCGATTGGGAAAAGAATGGCAAGTTCCGTGTCGATCGTCAAATTCTGCCAGATGGCAAGATTAGACAGAATCGAAGTTTCATATCCTCGAACAAAAATACTGGGGATTCGTTCATATACAACCAAAGTATCGGTTCCCGACGCCTGCTTATATACATTGTGGTTGTAGGTCTGCCTGTATCCAAATCCAGTCCTTAGATTCAATCTGGCGCTAAACGATCTCAATGCGGTAAAATTAATTCCGATTCCTTCTTCCAGTCCGAGAGGGAAAAATGAAGGTTCAATTTTAACCTGGCGTACATCGTTGATTCGAGACTCGATCCCATTTTTTTCGCGCATAATGTAATCGCGGTTTGTCGATAGTTTCTGACTGTAGGTTGGAAATAAGTGTGAAATAAGCTTGAATTGAATATAACTTCCTAACTTTGGGAAAAAGTAATAAACATAAGTATTCTTTAACTGAATTCTGTCCTGGCTTACTTCAAAGTCCTCTTCCTGAGGTTGCAGCGCGCCCAGTTCGAGGAGATTATGAGATAAATAATAGTGTTTTGGCGTATCGTACAGAATTCTGTTTTCTACCTGAGTCAATAATGAGAGATTTGTTCGAGTCTTCTCTTCACTTTTGTTATTCTGTGAATTAAGGACAACGCTGCCATGAATCGCGCCGTACAATTTCCAGTTTTTCGATCTGACTACTCTTGTTGCGGAGGTTAAGACTCCCGATCCAATAAAATCGTTCGATTGTGAACTGATTACTATCGTAAATGGAGTATATGTTCCCTCTTCAAGCAGCACCGTGGCAAAGTTCACGAAAGTATTCGGATCGGCTCCTCGAGGTACGATTTTATACCAGCCCGGTTTGAGAAGCATTGTCTGCAGCTGCTCGCCCAATTCCGGATTTATGGATGGTATTATGCCGAAATTTTCAAACGTTTCATTGGAATATATCTGCAAATCCATGCTGGCGTTATTCCGAGTCTCATCGATAACGTCCACAGTTAAAGCGCTCCAGGTCGGTTCGATAATAACCGTTTGACCTCGTTCCAAATCGACGATCCGTTCTATTTTCTGCTCTTTGCTGCCGGTTCCTAATCGGACCGAATAATTTCCGGGTGGCAGGAAAACGCTCGATCCCATCGGATGCTCGTTGACCAGTTCATCATCTTTGAAAACAGCGTATGGCGGTTCGTTCGCCGGATTTGTCATGGCTGGCACAAAAATTCTGCCCATGCCTTTTTGATCGTCCAGACCTTCTTTGTAAAGCTGCTGATCAGGCGAATTGGCGATCCAGGTGGGATACTCTTCATTAGCGCCTTGAGCAAATGTTAGATGTACATTTAAAAACGCAAGTGACAAAATAACAATCGCTATCGTCAGATAAATTGAACGATTCACTTTAACTGCAGAAATAATAATATCAAGCGTTATATTTCTTTCTCTATTGTGACCGATCATTCCGAATCCGTACTCAGACTGTCCGCTTCATCAGCCATGAAATATTCCACTGCCTTTTCCAAGAAAATTTCAGCTTCATTTTGAATCATATCACTCATAGCCTTGGCGAATATTGTCATATTTTCCTGTGGAACGGAACGCTCTTTATCGAACATGTGCCTTACTAACAGTTCGTTTGTATTTCTGTCATACAGTTCAAACACCATTTTCAGATGCGCCGCCGAGTAGTTTTCACTCTCATATTTCTCGATCTGAAATATCTCGCCGGTGATCTCAAAATCGGGTCGCTCGTCGAGAAATTCACGCTTGCAGTTTTGAAACAGCCGGTATGAATTAATGTGCTGCACCAACAGATCCGCTATTGCGATCTGAGGTCTTACCGCCCAAAGATTATAGCGGTAGTAGTTAATCTGATGCGACGAGAACCGGGCTATGATTCTGATTGAATCGAAGGATCGGGGTATCTTAAAGTTGACGACTTGAACGCTGTGCGGCAACGGCTCGTCGAGTTGAAGTTTTTCATTCGTTTCCGCCGCAAAATAGTCCAGAAGATAATAGGTGGTCACCAGCGGTTTACTCGCGCAGCCAATGATAATGTTTATCAAGATAAGGATTGAGATTAATTTAAAAAGTCTGGATAATCTCGGTTTTGTTTTAACGCTTAGATTCATAATTCTACCGTCCTATCCCAATTTCCTGCTCCCGCGTTCCTCTCAGCAGCAACGATGGGTCTTCCGCAATTATCCTTGTAAACTCATTGAAAGAATCAAGGCTTTCGCGCAGCACCTCAAGAGACATCAGAAAGTCATGCCTGCCTTTAAGCACGGTCAGATCGACATGGTTAAAAGCGAGTCTTATTTCTTCAAGCGTTTTCTGGAGTTCGGAAACCATTTTCACAATATCCGTTTGCGCGATATTGGCTGAAGCTGTATCGAGATTGCTTAATGTACGCTTTATTTCGGTTGAGGAGGTAATCGAGTGAATTTCTATCGAGGCTTCTTCAAGGTTGCGGACTATGTTTTGAACCGGTTCGCGGCTCTCTTTAAGAATGACGTGGAAATCGTTTAAAACCAGCGCCGTGTTGTCGATCATTTTCATCAGCCGTTCCTGGTTCTCGCCGCCGGTTAATTCAACCAGATTGGTCAGCGCCAACTCGAGCTTTTCGGATACAGCTTCGGCTTTTCCGGTGATCATCTGCAAAGTCGATTCGCCGGGAGGAATTTCTGATCCGGGAGGCAGCATCGGAGCCTTCCGAGAACCGCCGGTTAGTTCGATGATCTTCAAACCCGTCAGCGACAGAGCGGAAATTTCCGCCTCGACGTCGGTTTTTATAGGCGTTCCGGCTTTCAGAGAAAGCTCTACAACCACGACGTCAACCTGATCCTCGTCGATGTAAATATCTTCGATCCTCCCCACACGAACGCCATGGTACTTCACCTGAGCGCCGATTTCGAGGCCGCTCACCGAAGTGTCTTTGTACCTCACAAAATATGTATCGCGCTTCTCGAGCAGCTCGGAACCGGTGATTATCAGAATGATTATGACCAATAATCCTCCTGAAATGATCAGGAACAAGCCTAATCGAGCTTTTTGCGCAGCGGTTACTTCATTCATAGATTATGACAATTAAACTAATTTCTCCTCATTCATTATTTCAGCCAGGCGCTCGGAAGCGAAAAAGTCATGCAGCGGATCGAGCAGAATATCCAGTTCCCCGGCAAGGATCTCTTCGAGCCGGTACAGCGTTAACGGAGGGCGATGATCCGTGACCCGTCCCTGCGGAAAGTTATACGTCCGAATTTTGGCGGAACGGTCGCCGGTTGAAACTTTTGTGCGTCTTTCGAGGGTGCGCTTGTTCTGCTCTTCTTCGAGAGCCTGCTTGTAAAGCCTTGAACGCAGCACTTTCAGGGCTTGAATCTTGTTTTTATACTGCGATTTTTCATCCTGGCACGTCACCACCAGCCCGGTCGGCAGATAGGTTATGCGGATCGCGGAATCGGTTTTGTTTACGTGCTGGCCTCCAGGTCCGGACGACCTGTAGGTATCGATTTTCAGGTCTTTTGGATCGATCTCGACGTCCACCTCCTCGGCTTCGGGCAGCACGGCGACGGTGGCGGCTGATGTATGGATGCGCCCTGAGGCTTCGGTTACCGGCACGCGCTGAACCCGGTGGACGCCGGACTCGTATTTCAGCTTGCCGTAAACGTCCTCGCCTGAAACGGACAGAGTTATTTCCTTCACGCCGCCCAGATCCGAAAAGTGGCTGTTAACGACCTTAGCTTTCCAACCGGCGTTTTCGAAGTAGCGCGTGTACATCTTGTAGAGGTCGGTTCCGAACAGCGCCGCTTCTTCGCCTCCGGTTCCGGCGCGGATTTCGAGAACGGCGTTGCGCGCGTCTTCGGTCGATTCCGGTACGAGCAATCGTTTGATGGCGCTTTTCAGCCGTTCCAGCTCTTCTTCCTTTTCCGGCAGTTCGACTTCCGCCAGTTCCGCCAGTTCGGGATCGTCGATCGCTTCCTTGAGATCCTCGATTTCAGCCTTAAGCCGTTTAAGTTTCTCGTTCATATTCTGCAGTTCGCTGAGCCGCCGGTGTTCCCGCGCGAGTTCTTTCATCCGGTTCTGATCCCCGATCACATCCGGCGAGGACATCTCAATCTCAAGCTGTTCGATCCGCGAAGCGGTATTATCGAGTATATCTTCTATCGTCATGGATTTTTATGCTGACTAAACAGTTTTTTTTTAATGTAAATAAAATTATAACTTTGCGCAACTATAGGAAGGATTCGAGTAAGCGAAGTGTAGAAAGAAGACGGGGGACGTTTGTACTTAGCTCCTTCCCATGCCGGAGCGTGGGAACGAGCTGGCAAAATCCGTATCATTCCCTAATCAAATGAACATCCCGCTGTGGAAACGGTATTGAAACTCCCTCCCGATCAAAGGTAAGTTTAACCTTCTCCTGGAAATCAAAATAAATATTCCAGTAATCCGCGCCATTGCACCAGGCCCGCACTGCGAAATTGACGGAACTATCGGCAAGTTCGCTTAAGACAATCATCGGTTCAGGCTCTTTCAAGACACGTTCGTCTTCACTGATCAATTGCTTTAGTATCGATTTGGCTTTGGCGATATCGTCTCCATAGCCAATTCCGAAAACCATATCGACCCGGCGTTGTTGCTCGGTCGAATAATTAACTACCGAGCTTCCGGCTAAAGCGCCGTTGGGAAGGATGATAGTCTTGTTATCCGGGGTTTTTAAAATCGTATTAATAATAACGATTTCATGAACTTTTCCTAAATGTCCTTGCGCTTCGATGAAATCGCCCACTTTGAAAGGCTTGAAAAGCAATATTAACACCCCTCCGGCAAAGTTTGACAAACTCCCCTGCAATGCAAGTCCTACCGCCAAGCCTGCAGCGCCAAGAACAGCTATAAAAGACGTGGCTTTTACCCCAATCATCGATACAACCGTCAACAGCAGCAAGATTTTGAGGAGGATCGAAGTTATGCTTATCAAAAAGGGTTTCAGCGAAATATCAACATCGCGTTTATCAA
Source organism: uncultured bacterium (assembly GCA_964635255.1). Lineage (GTDB taxonomy): Bacteria > Electryoneota > AABM5-125-24 > Hatepunaeales > Hatepunaeaceae > CAZWOY01. The sequence goes on along the minus strand of CAZWOY010000145.1, from coordinate 2,250 downwards.
GAACCTTAGCGATTGATTTTGAAATTCCTTTTATGATCCACAATCCAACGATCAGAGTTACTAAAGCAAGCAGGAAACGCGGCCCGTAGCCGACTAAAAGCTCAACGCCTTTAGTGACGATTATGTTCGCAATGTCCATGAAAAATCCCGGTTAGAGTTTTACTTTGTTTTGAAAATAATATACGAAGATAAAGCTATATATCGAACGTGTTGGCAAATTTAATGGTTATAAAAAAACAAATCTGATTAATGTGTAAAAACCCTCACTTTGTCATTCCTGCGAAGGCAGAAATGACAAAGCAAGCCGGCTTTAGCGATCTCCCCGGAATCAACTCGCTCCCATGCTCCAGCGATCTCCCCGGAATCAACTCGTTCCCATGCTCCAGCGATCTCCCCGGAATCAACTCGTTCCCATGCTCCAGCGTGGGAATGCATACTTCAACTCGCTCCCATGCTCCGGCGATCTCCCCGGAATGCAGTCGCTTCCGGGCTACTTTTTGATGTAGCAAAGGATTGTTGGGGAAATAATCTGGAAAATCGCTATCGCTAACATGATGTAAGAGATTGGATTGCCGGGCATGACGATGATAGCGCCGGCGCCCATTAATATGAGGAACACTCCCGCAACCGCCGAAACGTCCCGGGCGATGCGGTCGGACAGCGTTATGCCGCGGGAACAGATCATTATGATTATGCCCAAAAAAATCAGAGTTGTTCCGGTTGCTAAATACATGTAGAGAAAAACTTCTCCACTGCCGCCGGACAAATCGCTGAATCCCGACCGATAAGCGACCGGCGCAAAGGCGTTGTGAATTATTCCGAGCAGCGTTGCCAGAATTCCCCCAATCATGTTCCATCTGCCGGCTAATCTGTTAGGCATTGTGTTTCTTATCTTCCTTTGCTGTTAAATAGAATAGGAACGCGGATTTGGGATATTGCCAGTCAATTCCTGTCATTCCTTAACTTCTCTAAAAATCAGACGAATGCCCAAAGTGGATGCATTAGCGTAAATCGGTTTAATCGTATTCATAAAACTGTTGCTGCCTTGCCAGAATGGAAAACCTCGCAGCCGCACCGGCAGAGCCGCAGTTATTTTTGGAATTTCTATCTCTCCAAGTTCTAAGCCGGTTGGATTCTCTTTTCCCCAAAACTTAACCGGATCCGGATCGATCGGTTCAGGCTCGGTTGATTCTTCTTCAGTTAGGTTCAATGCGGAAATAGCGCCGCCGCCGATGAGCTCAAGCAATTCCTCGCGAGTCTTACCGCGCAGCTTAAAAATCAAAAACGGATCCCGGTCAAACTCTTCGCCTAACAAGTAGTAAACCGCGGCGATATGTTTGCACGGATTCGACCAATCGGGACAAGTGCAGTCGGTTGACAAATCGTCTCGTTTTTCAGGAAAAAGCGAAATACCCGCCGCTTTAAAAGCTTCTTCGATCTCCTCCGGCATCCTGCCGGCTAACAATTTTGCCAAAAAGACCGCTTCGGCGGCTAAAGTTTTCGCAAGTTTTTCCCATTGCGAATCCGTCAGGATTTTCACGAGAATCGAAACCTTGTAAGGAGTTCTTCTGGAGCCTTGCACTTCGCTGTGAATTTCGCCTTTGTCGATTCTGATCGATTTTACCTGCCCACTCCTCGCGTAGGATCGCCCACGCGCCAGTCTCGCGCCGATATTGAACGATTCCAGCGTTTGAATCCACCGGCTCGCCCACCAGCTTTTGCCAAACCTACCGCTCTTCGTTCTCGATTTAATTCCGCCCTTGACTTCAATCGGTTTCGTGGGCGTATAGTGCGGGTATCTAAAATCCCTCCACGACATCTTATGTTTTACTCCGTTTAAAAACGACGCCGCCCCAATTATTTGCTTTTATCCTCAAATTTCTTTTTATACAGATCGCGCACCCAATATTTAACCGGCTGTTTCCAAAGTTCATCCTTGTTCGGGATGTTTTTAATCAGACTTTTGGGAGTTATTCCCAATTCTTATGCCTTGCGGATATCTTCATTATTCATCCTGCAACGTTTTTTGGCTTGAGCCCAAAGTTTATCCTTTTGATTCAATTATCCTCCAAAGTTGGCAGTTTGTTGTTACTATATGTAATAAATAGTGAACATCTTACAGACTCGTTCCCACGCTGGAGCGTGGGAACGAGTTATTAATAAGCGCATAAAATAGTTTTATCTTTTGGGAGATCGGTTGTTTTGCTAACATTAGCGCAATACCGGCATTGTCAAGATGTTAGCAGATTG
>CAZWOY010000144.1:0-8957 GCA_964635255.1 uncultured bacterium | reverse complement strand
AACCGGCAGCAACACGATTTTAGGAATCGGATAGGATAGGTAAACAAACGGTTTCGCAAGCCGGTCCGCACGGCGGCTGAGTCCGAGGAACAGCCCAAAAGGGACGGCGGTGGCAAATGCGATTAGCAATCCCATCGTTATCCGGAATATCGACATAAAAACATGCCGCCAAAAATCAAGTTCCTTGAAATTTGCCAATAATTTTTTGAAAACCGATGACGGACTAGCAATTATGATTTCTCCGGCAATCCAGGACCCTGCCTGCCAGATTATCAGGATTGTGAGAATTGCGCCTAAGTATTCCCATTTGCCTTTCATATTGTCAATTGAAGTATTCCCCGCGGCGCAGGCGTCCCTGACTGCGATTTAGACTTTGCCGGGATACGCAGGCAGGGACGCCTGCGCCACGGTGATTATTAAAACAATCCACTTTCCAACTCATCTCGCACCAATGAAACCATCCTGTTAAATTCGACTCCGTTTTCGATCTTTCCTTTGCAGCCCGCCGGATTGTCGATCACTTTCCTGATCCTTCCCGGCTGGGCGTCCATAATAACTATTTTCCCGCCTAATCTCACCGCTTCCGGTATATTGTGAGTGGCTAAAACCATGCTGAATTCGCGTCGGTGATAAATATCCAGAAGCAGCATTTGGAGTCGCTCCCGCGTCAGGGTGTCCAATGCTGCAAACGGCTCATCCAGCAGCATCAATGACGGATTCAGGATTAACGACCGCGCTAGCGCCACTCGCTGCCGCTGCCCGCCCGACAATTGCTGAGGATAAACGTTGGCTTTTTCGGGAATGCCCAATTCCTCTAAAATATCCTCGACCTTTTTCTTTGTAAATTTTGCTTTTCTAATTCTTAAACCAAGCTCAACATTCCTGCGCACTGTTTTCCATGGAAACAGCCCGTAGTTTTGCAGCATCAAAGCAAGATCCTTATCGCCTTGATTTAAAGGTTTGTTTTTAAAAAACAGCTCGCCGCCGGTGGGTTTCTCCAATCCCGCCAATAACAGCAGAATCGTAGTTTTGCCGCAGCCGGAAGGTCCGACAAGGGATAGTGTTCCTTTCGATTCCATCGACAGTGAGATATCCGTGAGCGCGACAGTCGGCCCATTATCCGACGGAAAAATCTTGGCTGCATTATTCAGCGCAAATATCTCAGTCGAGATATTTGCCATCGACCAATTCCATATAAACCGGTTTATTCTCAATCGCGCCTTTATCATGCAGCCACTCCACGACATTTGCGACAGTCAAGCTGTCTGGAGTGTGGAGTTTCGGAAAACGCGGGATAGGAAAGGACTCTTTCAACTGTTCCGGCAGACGGATATGTTCCATCATGATCTGTCGCGTTGAATCGGGATACTCGTTAATATAGATTTGCGCCTTATCTACGCCCTGCAGGAATAGTTTAACCTCACTTGCGCGTTCAACGGTAAAATCGTCCCTGAAAACCAAAACCGTCTGGCTTTCGACCATTCCTGCATCGTCTGCAGCCAGAGTCGCGTTGTTTTTAAGGGCGGCTGTTGCAAGCGGTTCGGGAAGCGTGGCGGCTTCGACTTGCCCGGACAGCAGCATCTGCATCCTTAAGCCGATGTTTTTCGATTCGACTTTTTCAATTTGATCCTGCGATAAGCCATTGTCCATCAGAAGTCGCTCGGTTACATAATCAATAACTGTGTTGCTCGACAGGGCAATCGGCGTTCCGGCTAAATCCTGCGCGGTCGTATATCCGCCTCCGGGCTTGCCTAAAATGGCGAACATCCTCCCGCCTGTTTTGGTGTTGTAGTTTGCAGCGACAATTGAGACGTCTTGACCGCCGTCTTCGATAACCGCAGGCGTGAACAAATCGGCGAATTGTCCGTCCAAAGCGCCGGACGCCATCGCGATATCCTTTTCTGCGGCAGTGTTGAATTTTACAATAGCGACGTTCACGCCCGCCTCTTCGAAAAAGCCCTTATCCGAAGCTACATACAGCGGCAGCGCCTGCAGTGCCGGAAGGACTCCAAATCTGATTTCGATTTTCGGTTCCGCTTCTTTTTTCCCGCATCCAATCGCGAATAATGTGATTATTATGAAGAAAATTGAGGTTTTAACTAATTTCACGCCAGTCTCCTTATTTTGAATTTTCCCGAATTGAAATTCCATATTTAACAAAATCAACGATATCCTCAACCCATTCCCTGAGTTTTCTTTTATCTGCATTGTATAAATCGAGGTTCTTAGAAAGATATTCCAGGAAATAGCCTCGCATCAGTTGGTCGAGCAATGTATTTATAAAGTACGCAGTTCGCTCCGGATTAACGGCTTTATCGATCTCGCCGCTATCGATTCCAGCCGCAGTCAGTTCGCCTAAAAACCTGCGCGATTGCTCGTGCAAATCCGATACGATCCGCGCGCCCAGCGGCGAGTCGGTCGATTGCAGGAAGTTGAAATAGATTTTTGCAAGCCGGGGATGATTGTCGATAAAATCGAAGCCTGTGAATATGATCTTTTCCAGCCGGACATAAAAATTTTCATTTTCGGTTCGGTCGCGTGCATTGCGAAGATGAGTTTTTACTAAATTGACCGCAAAGTTAACAATGCTGTGGAATAAGTCTTTTTTATTATTGAAATAAAAAAACAGACTTCCTTTACTAATCCCGGCGCTTTTACAAATCGAGTTCATCGACGACCCGCCGTAGCCCTTCTCGGAGAACTCTTCCAAAGCCGCCTGGATAACTGTGTTCTTTTTCTCGTCGCTGATTTTATCGAATGCTTTAGTGCCAACTTTATGCATAGGACCTCGCGCGATTGTGAAAATTGACCGATTGGTCATTGACCGACCGGTCAATATAGATAATAATAGGACCTTATGAAAGGTTTGGTTAATAAAATGGGTAGAAGCTGTGAAAAATGTTGAGGATTCGATTTAACGCCGATGTTAAACCAGTTGTTTTCATGCTGCGCGGTTAAACCCGCCTCATGAATATTTCTTGAGAAAATAGAATTACTCGCTAAGGTTTGAAAACTGGAAGCAGACCGGTTATGATTGTCCACCAATCATTTCATCGATCTTCGCAATAACCTTATCCGTAACTCCAGCGTTCCGCATGACAATGTCCAAAGCCGCTTTTGCCGCTTTGGAATAGGCGTCCGGATCGTCGAGCCAGCCGCCCCAGAGGTTTATCAGATCTTCCGCCGTGCGGACGGCGAAGCCGCCGCCTTGGTCGATCAGCAGACTCGCTTCGTGGCTGACGTGGTGGTTGGGACCGAAGCAGACGGGGAGGCAGTGCGCCGCCGGCTCTATGACGCTGTGGACGCCTTTGCCGAAGCCTCCGCCGACGTACGCCGCCCAGCCGGCAGCGTATAAACCGGCTAAAACGCCGACTTTGTCGATAAGGAGCGCGTCTTCGCCAATGCGCTCGCCGACCGGTTCGGAAAACTTCCTGATCGAAAATCCTCCGGCGTTGGCGAACGCGATATTGCGTTCTAAGGCTTCTTTTACCGGTTCGTGCGGGGCTACGATCAGTTTTAATTCGCTGTGTTTTTTCCGCAGCGCGGTGAAAGCCTTCCAGACGATTTCCTCGCCCGGCTGCCAGGAACTGCCGGCGATAATAACCTGGCTCGATCCGAAGGCTCGCTTTAAATCGGCGAACTTTTTTTTACCTTCCTCGGCTCGGTTTAAGACGCGGTCGAACCGCGTGTCTCCGGCGGCGGTTAATTCGGCGCCGGGGCTGATCAGCGACTGTATGCGCTCAAGGTCATTTTCACTCACTGTCCAGACAAAAGCGAGCAGTTTCATAAATGACCTGTGAAAATAGCGCGCCGGAAAGCTGGTTCTTTTGGTTTTCGAGTGGAAATTAGCGTTGACCAGACCGGCGGGTATGTTCAATGCCGCCGCCGCACGCAGCATATTAGGCCAGAAATCGTGCTTGAAAATTAAAATCACCGCCGGTTCAATGCGCGCTAAGAGCTTCAACTGATGTGTAAAGTAATCCAGCGGCAGGAATCCGCTCGCCCATAAGCCTTCGGTCGAAGAGACGCTCTTAATGGCTGAAGGCGACGAATAGGAGACCGCCACGCGAACTTTGCCTGATTTTAAAAGCCGGTCGATAATAGGGCGCGCGCCCTCAAACTCGCCGGCTGAAGCGACGTGGATCATTACGACCGGTCGATCGTCGTCCCGCTTGAAATTCCAGTTTTGTTCGAATCTGCCCCGGCCCGCGAGCGTGCGTTTCAGCTTGTCGCGCTTCATCGAGGCTAAGCGCGCGGCAGTGTGAGCGACCGGTACGAAAATATCGTAAATCTTAAACCAGAAGCCGCCCTTAAGGTCGTTGCGGGTGAACTTGATCGATTTACCGTCCGGCGGATGGTTCAAGCGACATTTCCCCGCGATTCGATTTTAGGTTTCAGCGTCTTTATTTCAGTCGCCTTAATGAGAAATTGGATAATTTCATCGATTTGAATATCGACCATGCATTTGAAATGCTTTTTAGGACATTTCCCCGGACCGTGCGGATGACAGGGACGGCAGGAAAGTCCCTCGACCTGAACGATTCTATGCGCGCACCTCATCGGCGCAAATCCAAACTCCGGCACGGTCGGTCCGAACAAAGCCGCGACAGGCGTTCCGACGGCGCAAGCTATATGCATCGGAGCCGAGTCGCATGAAACAGCCGCATCCGCCGCATCTATCAAGGCTGCAAGAGTCCCAAGTCCGGTTTTTCCGGACATGTCGAGCGCCGGGTGTTGGACGCTGTTTTTTATTTTCTCGCAGATTACGGAATCTTTTTTATCTCCGACCAGGATTTGGCAATTAAATCCAACTTCGAACGCTTTCTGAGACGTTTCGATCCACTTCTCAACCGGCATAGTCTTGGTTTTATGCCGCGCGCCTGGGGAGAGGACAATCGTTTTTACAGGCGTAAGGGAATTCTTTTTTATAAATTCGCCGATATGCTGCGAGGCTTGCTCCCGCCATTCTTCTTTTACTTCGAGCGAAATTCCTTTTTTATCATCCCGAAATCTCAAAGACCTAAGAGAGTTGAGATAATCGACCGCTACCGGCGGCGGCGTTTTCAGCTTTGCTCGCAAGGATGGAAAATTTATGCGCAGCCAGCGATTCCATCTCTTGCGCCTGTATCTGAAAACATGAACAGGACTTAAAAGAGATATGATTCTCCGGCTGCGAATGTTGTTCTGCAAATCGATCACGGTATCGAATCGCCCTTTGCGGAGTTTTCCGATTAAGGCATGCCGGTTTGCAAGATTTGTCGAATGTTCGAAAACCTCGTCGAGCCACGGAAATCCCGCGATCGATTCGCTGAATTGCGATTTGGTCAACATCGCAATATGACTCTTTTGGTATCGAGAACGCAGCCGTCTTAACAATAGCGATGTCAGAATTATATCGCCCAGCGAACTCAGCCGGATAACCAATATTCGGCTTGGAACCGGTTTTATGTCAACATTTATTATTCCCACTCGAAGTTTCGCATCACTTGAGTATGTTTGCTTCGGTATTATACTCCTGGCTCACCCAGGGAGACATTTTCCGCCCGGTTTCTGCAACAAAGCCTAAATCATCGGGGCGAACGATTAAAATTCCGGCGTTCCAGCGGTTCGGTATTAGTTCTATCGCCTTGCTCCGCCCCATGCAGAGCGCCGCTTCCGCCAGCGCGGCGGCTTCCTGGGCGCGCTCAGACCAAACCGTCACCGAGTATGGTTCAGTCAGCGGTTTGCCCGAATCGACGTCGAAATGCTTATGGTAATAGACGTCGTTGATCTTAAATCCATCCTCGTAGATATTAATCGTCGCCAAAGCGCCACTGGGAGGAGTAATTCTGTAATTCAACGAATCGCCTAACGGTGAATTTACAGTAAACTCCCAGCCGGTCTTTTTCGGAGACACGCCCCAGAACCTGTGTATATTGCCGGCTGTGATTTTACCGTTGTAAACGCCGGCGGCTTCCATTTTCTGAGCCGTCCTATCCATCGCCCAGCCTATGGAGATATGTTTAATGTCGAGTTTGCCCCCGCCGTCGATATGAAACTGATTGTTTCCGGTATGTATTAGTTTCGTTTCGCGCGCTTTCCGCATGGCTTCAAATAAAAGGTTGAATTCGGGATAAACGGGCGCGGGAGCGTCGAATTCGCATAGCTCATCCAATCCGCCTGTGAAAAGATTCAAATAGCCGTCCGATAATTGCTTTTTCTTCTGCAATTCCGTTAAAAGCAGCCTGACGCCGTCATCGACTTTCACCGGACTCGGACTGCTGTTTAGTTGCGCTATTACGCCGCCGGAACCTTGTAGAAGGGTGTAGTATTCCTCGAAGATATTGAAGGCTTGATCGAAAAACTTATCGACGTCTTGTTTGTTTTTGTCGGGATTAAGTTCGATAACGACGTTCAACCCCAATATGGTTTGTTCTTTTTCAAGTCGATCGGGCCCGCCGCATCCCGCAAACAGGAAAACGGCTGCGATAAATAACAAAATAAAAATTTTAGCGTTCATCTTTTCCTCGTGACTGCAAATTCGATTAGCGCTGTGAGTTTACTTCGCGCAGGAGTATCCGGAAACGACTCCAAGAGTTTCTTTGCCTTATTCGTCTTTTCGTCCATATACTCCTGAGCGTATTTGTCTCCGCCCTGCTCTTTTATGAATTCGGCAATGGTCTCGATCTCTCTCGATTTAACTCCCCTGCGGATGCGGGCGCGAATGCGCTTCGATTGTTTGGGATCGGCGCGCTCCAAGGCGTAAATCAGCGGCAGCGTCAATTTTTTTTCCTTCAGATCGCCGCCGATAGGCTTTCCGGTAACGCTGCCGTTCCCGAACAAATCGAGCATATCATCCTTTATCTGAAACGCCGCGCCGAAATTTTCTCCAAGTTCGCCCAGAGGCTCTAAATATCTATCATCCAGTTCGCCGGTGACGCCTCCCATTTTGCAGCAGGCGGCGAACAGCGCGGCGGTTTTGTCGCCGATCATCTTTAAATAGTCGTCTTCTTTCATGTTCATGCGTTTAGACCGCGCCGCCTGAACCAGTTCGCCCCGCGCCATCCGCTTAGCGGTTTCCGAGAGAATATCCAGCCAACGCAGGTCGCGCGAACCGAGCGTTTCGGTCAGCGCGTTCGCCAGCATATAGTCGCCGAACAACACCGAAACCTTATTGTTGAATTTCGATTTCAGCGTTGGAATCCCGCGCCGCTGAGGCGAATCATCGACCACGTCGTCGTGAACCAAAGTCGCTTCGTGCAGCAATTCCACTATTACCGCCGCTTTAATCGCGTTTTCATTAAGCGGTTTGTCGTTCAGCTTGGCGCACAGCAAGGTCAGAATCGGTCTGAGCCCTTTGCCGTGCGAGCGCGTCAGATAATTTACTACCCGGTCGATGACCTTGATCCCGCTTTCAAGCGTCGTTTTGTATTGAACTCTGAACCGTTCAAGTTCTTCGACGATCGGTTCCTGAAAAGAAGCCAGCGGAGATTTTTTGAATGGAAACACCGACGTCAAATTACTTCAACTGCTCTTCATCGCGGTAAATCAAAAAGAATCGACGCTTGCCGACTTTTAGAATGAACGGCTTTTCGATCTCGACGTCCCATTTGTCCTCGTCTTTAGGCGCTTTCTCGCCGTCGATTTCTACGGCGCCGGACTTAATCAGCCGCCTCGCTTCGCTGTTGGATTTAGCCGCGCCGGCGGTTGACATTATGCGCGGCAGCCATTCTTTATCGGAATCTATCCTGGCTATAGCGTCTTTTTCGATCAATTCCTCAATCGAGGGATAATCTTTATGCTTGAACCGCGCCAGGAAATTCTCTTTCAATTCCTTCGGAACCGCTTCCGGATAGTATCTTGTTACGATAGCCCCGGCTAAGGCGTGTTTGGCTTTGTAGGGATCGCCGCCGCTTAAAGTGTTCGATATTTCTTCACGGCTTAAGCCTGAAACGCAGTCGAAATATTCGTTGAGCAGATCGTCCGAAATCGACATCACCTTGCCGTACATATCGTCCGGTTCGTCGGTTATGCCGATAACGTTGCCCAGCGATTTGGACATTTTCTCGCTGCCGTCGGTTCCGCGCACCAGCGGCATTAGGATCGCAATTTGAGGTTCCTGTTCGTAGGCGCGCTGAATGTGCCTGCCTAACATCAGGTTGAATTTCTGATCGTTCCCGCCTAACTCGATATCGGCGTTAAGCGCGACGGAATCAAAAGCCTGCAGCAGAGGATACAGAAATTCGAGCATCGAAATCGGCTGCTCCTCGTTGAAACGCTTCCAGAAATCGTCGCGTTCCAGCATCCGGCGTACGGTATGGCGGCTGCACAGGTCGAGGAAATCGTAGATATTCCGCTGTCCGTGCCATTCGCTGTTGAAGCGGACGTCGGTTTTGCCGGGATCGAGGATTTTAAAGACCTGCTTGTGGTATGTTTTGGCGTTTTCCGCAACCTCGACTTTCGACAGGCGCGGACGGGTTTTCGATTTGCCCGACGGATCGCCGACCATAGCTGTAAAGTCGCCGATCACAAACACGACCTTGTGTCCCAGATCCTGGAATGTCTTCAGTTTCCAGATCGAGACCGCATGACCGGCGTGCAGATCGGGCGAAGTCGCGTCGAAGCCCTGCTTAACGATCAAGGGACGACCTTCCGCCCTCGACTTTTCAAGCCGCGCGGCTAAATCCTCTTCGCTGAGTATTTCAACCGGTTCGACCGAACTCTTGATGCGTTCAAGCTGTTCGGCGACCGGAGGGAATTTATGTTGCATTGTATCGATTTTGCTTTTTTTTTCTCCCGTAATGCGAAAAATTAGGAACAGTCATTCCTGTCTTCGCAGAAATGACTGAAGAACACATTCTCGAACTGTCTGCCGTCCGAGGAAAACTTCGCACAGGCAGAACGTCGAACAAGAGTGTTCGATCTATTACTACGTGCAGAAAAAAGTGTCATTGCGAGTCTGCCTTTAGCAGACTAAG
>CAZWOY010000143.1:0-8983 GCA_964635255.1 uncultured bacterium | reverse complement strand
AGATGTTAGCAGATTGCTTAGTCTGCTAAAGGCAGACTCGCAATGACACTTTTTAATGCACATAGTAATAAGTTATAATAAACGACAATAACATAACTCGGCAGGATCTTAATTTTCCACTGATTACAAGTTTTATCAAAATGCAGTTAATTCAGTTAAACCTCCTCCCTTTCATTTGTATCCTCCCAAAATCGCTGTTATCTTACAAAATATTCTTTTTGTTTTCCTTGAGGGTATGATTCAGGAAGATCAAAACTCCACAGTTGTCAAGGTCAGGAACGTTTCCTATCACTATTCCGGCGGCAATGGGATCGACGGAATTTCGCTGGAGCTTAAAAAAGGCGATTTTGCGATTCTTGTCGGTAAGACCGGGACTGGGAAAACGACCATATTCCGGCTGATTTCGCTGGAGTTGAAACCGGACTCCGGCGAGATTGCGCTGCTGAATCTGCGGTCGGGCAGTCTTAAACGGCGGAAGCTGCCGCTGTGGCGCAGGCAGATGGGCATCGTCTTTCAAGATTTGCGGCTGCTTAACGACCGGCACGCGCTGGATAATGTCAAGCTCGCCGCCGCCTGCGAGCGACGGCTGCCGGGAAGTCCTAAGGAGCGTTCGCTGCGAGCGATCGGCAAAGTAGGCATATCCCACAAGCTCTACGACCGCCCCGAACTGCTCTCCACCGGCGAACAGCAGCGCGTCGCCATCGCCCGCGCCCTCGTCAACGAGCCGTTCCTGCTCTTAGCCGACGAACCGGTCAGCAACCTCGACACTGAAACATCCACCGGCATTATCGAAGCTCTGTATAAAATCAGCAAATCCGGCACGGCTGTGTTCGTCGCAACCCATCAGCCCGAGCGGTTCGAGAAATACAATCCGCGCGTTCTCTGCATCGAAAACGGAACTTTGGGCGATCGATGTTAGGCTTCGCTCTGCAGGAAGGCTGGCGAAATTATAAGAACATCTCCATAATCGGACTGCTCACCATCGCCTCGCTCACCATAACCTTAACGTTAATCGGATTATCAGTCTATGGCTATCTGGTCGTCGAATCCTGGCAGAAAGGCATGAAGGGCAAATTCGAGATCGAAGCGTTCCTGTCCGAAAATTTGGATTCAGATGCAACGGCGAAACTGATTGAACAGGTCAAGGGCTATGAACATGTGCAAACGGTCGAGTATGTCTCTAAAAAAGAAGCGGCGGAGCGTTTTCTGGATCAATTCGATCAGGATATTATCGATGCGCTGGGCTACAATCCCCTGCCGCCGTCGATTGTGATATCCATGTCTCAGGATGCAGATCCGTCGAAAAGCTGGGCGAAAATCGCGGGACGAACGGCGAATCTGGACGGCGTCGAGGAAGTCGTTTACGAAGGCGAGCTGTTAGCCAAAGTGGATCAATTCTACAAACGCGCCGGCAAGTTCGGATTGACCGGCGTAGGTATGATGATTCTGATCTCGATGATATTCACAATCCTGACCGTTATGGGTTCGATCCGCTCCCGAGAGCGGTTCATTCGCATCGTCGCAATGTCCGGCGGATCGCGAATGATGGCGCAAGGTCCGTTCATTGCGATGGGCGGATATTACGGTTTATTAGCCGGTATATTAGCCGCATTGATCGTCGCCGGCGTCAGATTCGGATTTATAGTAGTCTGGGGACCCGACGCCGAAGTCGTTTGCTGGTGGATTCCGGCGATCGCCGGCGGCGGATTGATATTTGGAATCATCGGCGCCGGATGGGCTGCGGGAAGGAGTATTCGGGAATTTTAAGAGTCTTATTAAAAGCATATCCATGCCGCTTAGAATCTATCAACAAAAGAAGATTCAAGGCGCGCGTTTCACCGCGCAGCATGAAAACAGCCGGTTTAATCCCATTGAGTGCGCGCTTTAGCGCGTACCGGACGTCGAGAACGCGCTGAAGAGCGCACTCAAAGATAGATCCCCTTTTATCGCAAGACCAGATTAACGAATCTCATCCCGGCTACTCCGAATCGCGCTCGTCAAAATAGATCCATCGGTCTAACAGATTTACAAATTTCCAATTCTCTCCCTCGGGCAGGTCCTGCTCGATCCGTCTCAACGCGTCGATTTTGGAGTCTATGAGATCGGCGTAGTGCAAGAGAAACGCTTCTTTGGTGGATGGTTCTATCGGGGAGCCGAACTCGCCCTGATGGGAAAGGATCAGGTGGATAAGAACGTCCAATAGCGCTGGAGGAAAGTCCTCGATTTGGGCGGCGCGGGCTGTGATCCATTGGGATCCCAGTACGATGTGACCGACAAGCCTGCCGCGGTCGGTGTAGTCGATCATGGTTTCGCAGGAAAATTCCTCGATTTTGCCGACGTCGTGAAGAATGGCTCCGGCAATCAAGAGGTCGCGGTCGATCTCCGGGTAGAGGCGCGCTAAATAGCGGCAGATTCTGACCATCGCCAGCGAATGTTCGATCAAGCCTCCGATGCGGTTGTGGTGCCATAGTTTGCCGCCGGGAGCCCGCTTGTACTTATCCGCGAACTCAGCGTCGTTCAGGAAGCTCTCGAGCAGCTCTTTTAAGAACGGATTCTTAATCGATTCCGCAATGCGGTTCATCCGTTCGAGGTTAACGTCCGGATCGATCTCGCTGACCGGGATGAAAATATCGCGTTCGTATTCATCGTCCGGTCGCGCGTTGCGGAGGGCTTTGATCTGCACTTGAGGAGCGCCCTGGTAGGAATCGATCATGCCGCGCAGCTTGACAACGCCGCCCTGCGCCAAATCGTCGTGGATGCGCTTAGCGTCGTCCCAGACTATGCCGCGCAGCCTGCCCGACCGGTCGCCGAACTCAAGCGATAAAAACGGAATCCCGTCGCGGCGGGTTTTCAATTCCTTGGCGCGCAGGACGTAGAAGCCCTCGAAGGACTCTCCGATGGGCATTTCACGGAGAAATTTGTGAATCTGGCTCATATCAGAATTTCTCTTTGAAGACTTTGACCGTGTGTTCGACGTCCTCTTCGTCGATATCGAGATGGGTGACCATGCGGATAGCGTCGCCGAATGGAATGCAGCGGATTCGGTTTTCGCCTAATTTTTGCGCGGCCTCTTCGCCGGTTTTGCCGGATGGCGCTGCGTTGAAGATGACGATATTCGACTGGACCGCTTCGAGATCGATCTCGAAGGGAGTGTGTTCCGCTATGGTTTCGGCGATTATCCGGGCGCGGCGGTGGTCGTCCGCCATACGCCTGCGGTTGTTTTCGATAGCGTAGAGCGCCGCAGCGGCTAAAATTCCCGCTTGTCGCATTCCACCGCCGAGGCGTTTTCTGATGCGCCTCGCTTTGTCGAAGTATTCCTTCGATCCGGCGGTTATCGAACCTACCGGGCAGCCCATGCCTTTTGAAAAGCAGGCGTTAACTGTGTCGAACGGAGCGGCTAATTCCTTCTCAGACTTTCCGGTTGCAGCCGCGGCGTTCCAGATCCGCGCGCCGTCCAAATGGAAGCCTAAGCCGTGTTTATCGGCGAATTCTCTCAGCCTGAGTATTTCATGCTGCGGAAAAACCGCTCCGCCTGCGCGATTGGCGGTGTTCTCGATCCAGATCAGGCGGCTGGGCGGGAAATGTTCGTCAGCCGGTCGGATTAACGGTTCGACGTCTTCGACCGTATAAGCGCCTCGTTTGCCTTGAATCGGGCAGAGCATGGCGCCGGAAATGAATGCGGGCGCTCCCGCTTCATAGTTGCGCGCGTGGCAGCCGGCTTCGCAATAAACCTCGTCGCCGGGGCTGGTGTGATAATAGAGCGCGATCTGGTTTGCCATCGTCCCCGACGGCGCGAACACGCTCGCTTCCTTGCCCAGCAGTTCCGCCACTCTTTCCTGCAGCCGATTGACCGTCGGGTCGTCGCTAAACACATCGTCGCCCACCTCGGCGGACATCATGGCTTCCAGCATGCCTTTGGACGGGCGGGTGACGGTGTCGCTTCTGAAATCTATGGGGTTTTGCAATCTAAAATTCCATTTTGTTCTTTTTACGGATCTAATAGGTTGAACTAATCACAAGCTTTTTTCAATTCTTTTTTCCAGTTATTTACTAAAGATGGCAAAACCTCTACGACTTCTGATCCGAATAATATCTCATCTGCATAACCCATGTTTAACAAATCAAAATATCTACATAAGTAAGATTTTCCCATTTCCCAAAATGTTAAGTGGGAATCGATTATAATGCAATGAAAGAGCTTTCTGTTCATTTTTTTCTTTATTTCGTTAATTTCAAAACCATCTAATAGGCTTTCATAGACTCCATCTGCGATTCTACTCCCAAAAGTAGTTGTGTAGTAATATTCTTTTATTTCCCAGACGGCTATAGGATTTTTTATAGTTGGAAATACACCATCGAATCGACGAGATGTAGAATAAAATATACTATTGTCACTATCTGTGAAAACGCATAATGTACGAGGTTCTTGTACGAATCCATATTTCTCGCAGTAGTGATCTACAATCATACCTACCAGATTTGTTAAATAAGCCGGTCTTTTCATTTTGCCTCTCTGTTTGTTATAAATCACAGGCAGCTTTGATTTGAGATTCTTCCTTGTTTCTTTAAACAATCTCTTAGCTTGTAACTCATTCATAAGACAGGATTCTACTATTGTGTTGAGAATCCGTGATCGTTCTGAAATGTATTCGACAATTAATTCTGCATTTTGGGAAGGTTCATTAGTCTTAGTAAAAAGGAAATTAGTATTATATTCGCGTTTTTTCAGGAAATCGTATATTTCGTTAATTTGTAATTTCTTGATCGATGATTTAATTCCTTCCTTTTTGTTTCCCTTTTGCGTATAGCCCATTCCTTCACTTAAAATTCTGATATGCGCCCAGAACTTTTGATCCATATTTCGAAATTGCGGTAAAGCTTTCATTTTATTTTCTTTTCTAGTTTATCGATAAATTCAATCAATGTAATATTCAGTATTTTACAAATTGTTCGTAGTTCGATGACGTCTATTCTTCTTTCCCCTGATTCGTATTTACTGACAAAAGACTGATGGACGCCCAAGAGCTTTGACAAATCGAATTGCGTGAGATTTCTTTGAAGTCTTAAGCTCTTAAGTAACTTAAGCATAGTTTTGTATTCTTGCGAATGAAGAGATTTTAACATACTATTGCCTTAAAGGTTGACCTTTCCTATGATATATCCTATATTAGAATATCCCAATTCAGGATAAAATAATAAGTGTTTTAGAAACATGCAGTTGTCTGTTTTTACGCAAGATTCCAAAAAAAATAGTAAAATTTACAGTAAGCAATTGTTAAAATGGATAGGGAACAAACAGAGGTTTGCACAAGAGATAATTTCGCAATTCCCTGATCATTTCAATTCTTACTTTGAACCTTTTCTTGGAAGTGGCGCCGTGCTCGGTGTTTTAGCGCCCGAAAAGGGAATTGGATCCGACATATTCTTGCCTTTGATCGATATATGGCAAACAGTTAAAAATAATCCAACCGAGACTAAAAACTGGTATAGAACTAGATGGGAATATTTCAAATCAACGGAAAAAAAGGAAGCCTATAATAACATTAAAAATGCCTACAATGAAAATCCTAATGCCGCTGATTTACTTTTTATAAGTCGATCTTGCTATGGAGGCGTCGTAAGATTCAGAAAGACAGATGGATATATTTCTACACCGGTTGGAATTCATGATCCAATAAAACCGGATGAATTCGATCAAAGGGTAGATTTATGGCATAACCGGATAACTTATACTGATTTCTACGTCTCTGATTTTGAGGAAATAATGTTAAACTCGAAATCGGGAGATCTGATATATTGCGATCCGCCCTATTTCGATACGCAGAGTATCTTATACGGTGCGCAAGCTTTCTCTTTAAAAAGGTTATTAAATATAATCGAAAAATGTACTTCAAGAGGAGTATATGTTGCTTTAAGCATTGATGGCACGAAAAAATCCGGAAAGAAAATCTGCGATATCGAATATCCTAAAGGGCTATTTAAAAGAGAAATTATGGTAAACGTGGGAAAATCCATGCTTAAAAGATTTCAAATGAACGGTTTAACTTTAGAAGAGCATGAAGTAAAAGATAGATTATTGTTAACTTATTAAATGCTAATGAGATTTACAATTTAATAAAGCATAATAAATAACAAAATGAATTAGGATTATCCAAAAAAGCTCATCTTTTTATTTGGATTTTTTTACACCTCGCCATAAATTCAATTGCTCTTTAAATTTTTAACCTTTTTCCCTTGGAACGCCTAATGAATAGTAAATCCAAAGACAAAAAAACTCAGTCGATTCCGAAATTGAGTCAGAGTAAAAAAGCGGCGCTGGGTCCGATCGATAATCTTGAAGAACACCTGCGGTCGGACTGGTGGCGGCGGATTTTTAACGCTTATTATCTCAAGACGGACGCCGATGTGGTCGAGGACGCCTCGATTACGCAGAACGAAATCGACAGTTTTTCCGCAATCCTTGACTTGAAAGCGGATGACAATATTCTCGACCTTTGCTGCGGACAGGGCAGGCACACGCTGGAACTCTACCGGCGGGGCTTTAGGAACGTCGAAGGCTTGGACAGGTCGCATTACCTGATCAACCGGGGGCGCAACCGCGCTAAAAAGGAAGGACTCAACATCCGGTTCCGCGAAGGCGACGCGCGCAAACTGCCGTTCGCTGCAGATACATTTGACGCTGTGCTGATACTCGGCAACAGCTTCGGCTACTTCGAAACGCATCAGGACGATATGCGCGTGCTGCGAGAGGCGTTCCGGACGCTTAAGCCGGATGGCAAGCTGCTGATGGACATCGCCGACGGCGATTTCCTGCGCGTTAATTTCCAGCCGCGATCGTGGGAATGGATCGATAAGCATCATTTCGTCTGCCGGGAAAGGTCGCTGGCTTCGGATAATAACCGGATTATCTCACGCGAAGTCATTACTCACGTCGATAAAGGCGTGATCGTCGATCAGTTTTACGCCGAACGGCTTTATAACAGGGAAAGTCTGGCTGAATTATTCAAATCCGCCGGATTCGAGCTTCCGGATTTTGCCGATCAGATCGTTACAGAATCGCAGCGGGCGCAGGATCTGGGGATGATGGAGCGGCGAATTGTCGTTTCTTCGATCGTAAAGAAGGAATGGACTAAAGTTTCCAGACCGGCAAAAAAGGAAGAACGCCACCTTGTCGTGCTGTTGGGCGATCCTTCAAAGCCAGACAAACTCAAGCCGGACGCCTGCTTCGACGAGGACGACCTCTATACCATTAACGCCATGAAAAAGGAATTGGACAATCTGCAAGGTTATCGGATTTCCTACCTAAACCAGCATGCGACTTTGATTCGGTCGCTGCAGAAAATGTCGCCAAAAATCGATCTGGCGCTTAATCTGCTGGATGAGGGATTCGGCAACGATCCGCGCAAGGAACTGCATATACCGGCGATTTTGGAGATGCTGGGCATACCGTACACGGGAGGCGGTCCGCAGTGTCTCGCTTTTTGCTATGACAAATCTCTCGTGCGGGGCATAGCCAAAGAGATGGGCATACCGACGCCGGAAGGATTCTTTATCAAGACTGAAGACATTACCTTCGAGATGTCGTTTCCCTTCCCGGTTATTGTGAAGCCGAACTTCGGAGATTCGAGTTTCGGGATCACGCAGCGGTCGGTTTGCAACACTTATGAGGAACTTGTCAATACGATCAGCGAGATCCGCGAAAAATTCGGTTACGACAAACCGATTTTGGTCGAGGAATTCCTGACCGGCAAGGACGTCAGCGCCGGCATTATCGGGAACCCGTTCGAATCGTATCAGGTTCTGCCCATCATCGAAGAGGATTATTCGGCGTTGCCGCCGGAATTGCCGCGAATCTGCGGTTACGAGGCGAAGTGGCTGCCCGATTCGCCGTACTGGAAGATTAAGTCTATCCCTGCGGATATATCGGAGGAAAAAAGCCGGCTGATGGTCGATTGCTGCATGAAATTGTTTGAACGCCTCGAATGCCGCGACTACGCGCGTTTCGACTGGCGTTTAGACGCCGCCGGCAATCCACGCCTGCTGGAGGTCAACCCAAATCCCGGCTGGTGTTGGGACGGGCATTTAGCTAAAATGGCGAAGTATGCGGAAATTTCTTACGGCGGGATGCTGGAACTGATTATTAAAGCGGCTGAGAGGCGGATTCGGATGCAGTAAGCGGCAGGATTTCCGATGGAGTACACGCTTCGGCGTGCAGCCGTTGGAGTACACGCTTCAGCGTGCAGCTCCCCACGCTGAAGCGTGTACTCCAACGTTATTTAACCAGCGCCATCTTCATAGAAACCGCCCGATCCCGCGCCTCCAGCCGGCAGACATACAACCCCGCCGGAACGTCCACCGGATTCCAGGCTATCGAGTGATTCCCCGCACCCTGAACGCCGTCCTTCAGCACAGTCACTTCGCGCCCCGCAAGGTCGTGGATGGTTAGCTTGACTTCGCTTAGAATGGGTAGGGAGTAGTGTATGCAAGTGTGGTTGTTGAAGGGATTGGGGTAAGAAGATACTAATTCTAAAGATACAGGGATCTGCTGTGGCATTTCCGGTATAAACTGTTCCTGCGGAAAATGAAAAGCGCCAATGTCCGCTCTGGTTCCGTCCGGATCAAGCGGACTGCCCGGATCACCAGCGTCGATGCATGGTGAATCTGCCAATAAGTGAAAATCTGATGAATCCAATGAAACGAAGAGGGGATCCGCAAATACATTTGTCGTATCTATTTCAAACACTCCTCGATTATTCCAAAATAATTCGTGAAATCCGTAAAGCAAATTGTATTGAAATTCCGGTGGTATATCATTGGCTCTTACGATTCTGAATAAGGCTAAACTGTCAACTGCGATAAAGAAAATATTATTTCGAAATTCTAAGTTTCTATATCTTGAAAAATTATGAACTAATTCATGATGTGTTCTATAACGGGCGTTTGACACAAATTTCGCGATTTTGCCCAATTTTCATGACATAAC
>CAZWOY010000142.1:0-9100 GCA_964635255.1 uncultured bacterium | reverse complement strand
TAGTCTGCTAAAGGCAGACTCGCAATGACACTTTTTTCTGCACGTAGTAATAAAAAGCAAGTTTCATTAAAAAAAACCGAAGCAATGAGTTTTTCATGGCAAAAGCGGATTTACACGTCCATTCGAAATATTCGGATAGACCGTCTGAGTGGTTTTTACAGAAGATAGGAGCCGGCGAATCCTATACGGAACCAGAAACAATCTATCAGGTTGCAAAAGAACGCGGAATGTCGTTTGTCACGATAACCGACCATAATAATGTTGCCGGCTCACTCCAACTCGCAGAGAAATATGACGATGCGTTTACCGGCGTCGAAGCGACGACCTATTTTCCCGAGGATAATTGCAAAGTTCACCTGCTGATATTCGGCTTAACCGGGGAGCAGTTCGAGGAAGTCCAGCGGATCCGAAATGATATCTATCAACTGCGGGATTTCCTTTTGGAAAAAAGACTGGCTCATTCACTCGCTCATGCGACATACATCGTGAATCAAAAACTCACTATCGAGCATCTTGAGAAACTTGTTCTGCTGTTCGATGTGTTCGAAGCTATAAACGGCGGTCGCAGCCGCTCGAATAACAATATCTGGTTTTCCTATCTGAAATATCTAAATGAAAAGTCCTTTGAAAAACTGCAAAAAAAATATCCGATCAAACCTCAACGGCGAAATTCCTGGGTGAAAGGTTTTACGGGTGGATCCGACGATCACGCCGGCATCTATATTGCCCAAACCTACACACTCGCAGCGGCAAACGGCGTCGATGACTTCCTGACGCATATCAGAGAACGCAAAGCATTCGCCAAAGGGAGGTATAACGATTATACCGGATTGGTTTTCTCGATTTACAAAATTGCCCATGAATTTTCCAAAGACAAAAGTCATTCGATAATTAAATCGCTGCCGCTGATGAATTTCAGCGATATGATATTCGGAACGCGAAAAGCAAATGTCCTTGATCAACTCTCGGTCATGCTGTTAAAAGCAAACATCAGTAAAAGTTATAAGCGTCCGATAACCGATCTGATCGGGAAAATCAGACTGCAGAAGGTCGCTTCCATCGAAACAAATCTCGATCTGTTGTATGAAAAAATTGCCGATATTACCGATGAAATACTCAGCGATCTAATCCAGACCGCCCAAACGGGTCTCAGAAACGGCGATATTTTCGGGATTCTAAGCCATATTTCCTCAGCTATACCTGCGATATTTCTAACCGCGCCTTTCTTTTCCAGTCTAAAGCACCTGAGCAATAACCGGCAGTTATTGACGGATATTCAAGCGAGACTGCCCATAAAATCGAGCAAGAA
Organism: uncultured bacterium; assembly: GCA_964635255.1. Taxonomy (GTDB): domain Bacteria; phylum Electryoneota; class AABM5-125-24; order Hatepunaeales; family Hatepunaeaceae; genus CAZWOY01. Next base: position 7,791 of record CAZWOY010000142.1, on the reverse strand, counting down.
AATACTGTGGTTTACCGACACTCTCAACGATATGAACGGAGTTTCCGTTACCTTAAAACAATTAGGCTGGCAGTTTTACGCTCATAATATGGACATACGGATTGTCACCTCGCTTTATGAGGACGAAATAACGGGCGAAATACCGCCGAACATGCTTAATCTTAAGGCTGTTTACGACTTCAGACTGCCATATTACGAGCAGTATGTAATCAAGGTGCCCTCCTTTCTGCGCGCATTGAAAGAAATCCATCATATCGAACCTGACGAGGTTTTTATATCGACCCCGGGTCCGGTCGGCATGCTGGGGGCTGTTGTAGCAAGGTTGTTCAGTATCCCGCTGACTGGAATTTATCACACTGACTTTACGCTTGAATTAGGCGAAATTGTCAATGATGAAGCGGCGGTAGAACTAATCGAAAGATATACTATCTGGTTCTATTCGTTAATGGATCACATCAAAGTTCCAACTAATGCGTATATGGACATTCTTGAGGAGCGCGGATTGAACCGGTCTAAAATGAGCGTATTTCCGCGCCAGATCGACCATGATATCTTTTCGTATAAATCGCCTGAACAAACGGATGGACTGCGGTTTGATTTGATGGATGGCTTTAATCTGCTGTATGTAGGGCGTGTTTCGAAGGATAAAAGCCTTGATTTCTTAGTCGATGTTTACAAAGAAGTAAGAAAGCATAAGGAAAACGTAAACTTAATCATTACCGGGGAAGGTCCGTACCTGGATGAAATGAAGCGCATTATGAACGGAGAGGATCGCGTTGTATTTACCGGCAAGATTTCCCACGACAAGCTGCCCTATGTGTATTCGCAGGCGCATGCGCTTGTATTTCCGAGTATTACGGATACTTATGGCATGGTTGTGCTTGAAGGACAATGCTGTGAACTGCCGGCTATAGTTTCCGATAAAGGCGGACCAAAAGAGATTGTCCAGGATGGCGAAACAGGATATGCGCTTGAAGCATTGAACCTCGAAAAATGGACAAAGGCAATTCTCGATTTGATAAGCCTGAAAAAGAATAATCCCGATCAATATGAGGTTATCAGAAAACAAGCGCGTATAAATGCTATTAAAACTACAGGATGGAAAGCAGTATTAGAGAAATTGACAACTGAGGAACTCGAACCGCCAATGATTCTGGTCGATCAAGATTAAACCGTTACAAATTGCTTTGATAGATGGATTATGATGCTGTTGTAATAGGATCCGGCGCAGGGGGAGGCGCGGCTGCATATTCATTAGCCACGAGCGGCAAACGGATTTTATTGATCGAAAACGGCTCGCTTCTCACCGATCCGAACTTGCTTCAGGACGAGAAACAAATGCTTCTGGATCGCATCGCCCATGAACAGCGTGAATTCATCATAAACGGCAGGCGAAACCGTCTTTTTATAGGCGGACTTGTGGGCGGAGGAACTTCGCTGTACGGCGCGGTTCTTATGCGTCCTTCAAGGGAAGATTTCCTCCCTGGCAAATATTATAAGGATTATTTGCCCGAATGCATTCATGAATGGCCTGTACAATATGACGAGCTTGAGCCATTTTATGAAAAAGCCGAAGATTTATACCGCGTTTCAGCAGATCACTCTGCGGAAACGCCGCATATCGAATCCCGCAGGACTTCCTACCCCGGCAAGTCTTTGCCATTAAAACCGATTAATAATCAACTTGCTCAATCCTTAACGCGACAGGGATTAAAGCCGTTTCAACTGCCGTTAGCCATTGATTCCAATAAATGCCTTGATTGTCCGTCATGCCCCGGATATGGCTGTCCAAATGAATCGCGCTCTTCCTCGTTTAACCGATGCATTAAACCGGCTGTTGAAAATCATGGATTGGATATATGGACAAATACTCAAGCGCTGAAAATCAACGGTAACAGTTCCGGCAAGGCTTCAACGCTGACGGTTTGGCGAAAAGACAAAGGTAAATCAGAGGACATTGCCGCGAGTTTGTTCATCGTATCCGCCGGCGCCGTGGGTTCGCCGATATTACTGTTAAAATCCGGACTTGGCGCGTCAAGCGGTCAATTGGGAAGAAACTTTATGTACCATGCCGGCGTGCTTGGAATTGGCTTATTCCCAAGACCTACCGGAGCGGCGGATTATTTTATAAAGCAGCTCGGATGGACGGATTTTTACTTTGGAACGAATGATTTTCCGCATAAATTAGGCTATGTGCAAGCGTTGCCGGTTCCAGGACCTTTAACGCTTCAAAGCGAAGCTCCGGTTCCGATTCCATTGAGTGTTGCAAAATTCATCCATGCGCGAACCGTCGGATTTGCATCGACGGTCGAGGATCTTCCGCGAAAGGAAAACCGGATTGAACTCAGCCGGGATGGACAAATTTTGCTGTTTCACAAATTTCACGAATACGATCTGTTTCGATCGAATTTTCTGCTTAGGAGAATAAAACGAATCCTGAAAAAATGCGGCGCAACGCTGGCGATTGGCGCAACATCGGATCAGGATGACCTGCACACCGCGCATCAGGTTGGAACCTGCAGATTCGGCAAAGATCCGCGTCATTCGGTTCTCGATCCGATGTGCAAGGTTCACGGTACGGAAAACGTCTTCGTAATCGACGGCAGTTTCATGCCGGCCTCACTCGGCGTTGGACCGGCTTTAACCATAATCGCAAATGCACTTCGAGTATCGGAGTTCATAAACAAGGAAGGATATTGAAAACAGTAGTCATCACAGGCATATCCGGCGTGTTAGGTTCTGCGCTCGGTAAATACTATTTAAAGGAAGGATGGAAAGTTGTAGGCGTAACAAGAAGAAGCAATCTTGAAGGCGACTGGTTTTCAGAGATTTGCGTCAACAACCAGGCAAATGCCGAAGACGCGGGGAAATTGCTCGCGTACGATCCGGATCTGATTATTGTCAATTCAGGACAAATTGAAACTCAGATCGGCAAGATGGGCGAACCGCTGCTTGAGCAATTCGAGTCGATCACCCGGATAAATTACATCTTTCCTGCGATTGTCGGAATCGAGGCTTCACAGCACAAGCTGAACCATCCGTTAGACATTATCGCTATAGGTTCGATTGCCGACGGCAGTCCCTCCTGTTTCGGTCCTATATATCATGCGTCCAAAATAGCCTTGCACTACTATGTAAGCGGCGTTGGACCGATCATTCACCATGCGAATCCAAACATTAAACTGAGACTGTATCGCCCTGGAGCGATAAAAGGTCCGCTGGCGTGGGCTCCGGTCAACAGGCTGAATCTAAAAGGCTATGAAATACGCGCTAAACGGGTGAACAGCGCGCCGGACGGAGACATAGTGGCTGAACATATCGCTAAATGGATCGAGAGCGGCGAATGGGTAGGCGCTTACGATGAACCTTTTTCATTTAAGATTTTTAAATACCTTTTCGCTTTAGCGCCTAATCTATTTTACAAACTTCAGCTTATGGGCTGGAAAAAGGGCAGCCGCTATTTTGGCGCTCCCGCGCCGGATTTCGACATTAACAAAGTCAAACGCAGGACTATTTGAGCGTTTTATTAATAAGCGCATAAAATAGTTTTATCTTTTGGGAGATCAGTTGTTTTGCTAACATTAGCGCAATACCGGCATTGTCAAGATGTTAGCAGATTGCTTAGTCTGCTAAAGGCAGACTCGCAATGACACTTTTTTCTGCGCGTAGCAATAGTATATATCCGAGTTGTTGTTATTTCAAAGAGTACAAAGATATGCTTAATGATATTCCATTAATGTCTTGATTTAATGCGTACATTTAATTAAAGGGCAATTTACGACGATTGCCCTTGTTTTTTATCAGGTTAAAACAGGATTTGCAAACGGATGAGACCGTTGTTTTCAAACACTCTATTATGGTTTTTCGCGCTCGTCTTTACTATCGCGAGCGCCGCTTATCAAAGAGCTACCGGACCAACCTATCCAATTTCGGGCAAAGCAGAAATAAATGATACAGTGTTTAATTATGATATAAAACGCACTCATGGCGGAAAATCCGATCATCCGGTCTCTATAGTCATACCGAATAATGATAATATAACCGGATTCATCGTTTGGAAAAGGTACAAGTTAAACGAAGACCTGCACAAAATCCCAATGAAAAAATCCGGCGACACGCTTCGAGCCTACCTGCCCCACCAGCCGCCGGCGGGAAAGCTCGAATATCAGGCGGTTCTTGAAGCCGGCGATGAAAAAATCTATCTGCCGAAGGAAAAACCTGCGGTCATCAGGTTCAAAGGCGCCGTTCCGATGGGAGCTTTGATTCCGCACGTAATTCTGATGTTCACCGGATTGCTTTTCAGTATGAGAACTGCATTGACAGCTATATTCGGCAGGCAAAAGTACGAACTGCAATCGAGCAGGCGGATCTTCTTTTTACTTTTATCCCTATCGATTTCTATTATTGCAGGTTTGGCGTTTTTCAGCGGAGTATTCGGTAATGTTCTATTGAAAGCGGCGTCGGGAATCGTTTTTGCGGTTACGATAAGCGTGTTATTTGAATTGCTCTTTGGCAGTAAAATGAAGCCGTTAGCCTGGATTACGCTTGGTTTAATCATAGTTGGCGGTTTAATTTTCGGACCGATCGTGCAGAAATACGCCTTCGGCGCATACTGGACAGGCTGGCCTTTCGGCGAAGATCTGACCGACAACAAAACCGCAGTTATGGCTATTGCCTGGATTATAGCGCTATGGCGAATAACCCGAAAAAACGCTTCCAATAAAAGCAGATGGTGGATCGTCGCCGCCATGGTCGTAACATTCGCAGTTTATCTGATTCCGCACAGCATGCGAGGCAGCGAATTAGATTACAGCAAATTGCCGGCGGACAGTCTTGAAGTATCGGAAAAGACAGCGGCAGATTCAACGTAGGAAGCAACCCAAGACTCGCATCTGATCATCCTGCATTCAAGAAAGTAAAATCTTTCTTCCTTTCCGCCTTTCTTTCTAAGTATTTATTCATTTGACTATTCAATCCAGAATTTTTATATTATTCTTACTTTACAAGCTCACTTTTGATCTGCTTCACATTTTTTTACATCTAAGGAGAAAAAATGAAATCCCAATTCATGGTTTATGTTGCGATTGCAGCGTTTGTTTTATGCCTGATTCCTATCGATGGAACTGCGCAAGCGACGATCGATCCGTTTGGATTTGGAATTGCCGTCGCGCAGGAGGAAGAAGAAGTTTTTGAACTGAATCTCGTAAATTCCTTCGACGAAGAAATCGCTTACGCGATAGAATTTGAATGGCTGCGCGAGGATGAAAATCGACGGGAAGGACCGCGCCGGGACGATCTTGGCGACAGAATCGCCGGCTACAATGTTGGCAATGGCTGGTGGACGGGCGTCGCCTGGGATGGCGAACGGATGTGGGGCTACGATCACAACAGCGGACGAGTCATAGCTTTCGATCCGGAAGAAGAGGAAGTCGAACAGGTTTTTAACGCCGGATTTACCGGAACTACAGGCATGACCTACGCCGACGGCGAGCTTTGGATCGCCCGGCGGCAAACGAGATCTATCGTCAGATTCAATCGTGAAGGAGACAATTTGGGCGATATTCAGGTTCCCGTCGATCAGGCAATCGGCGTCGCCTGGGACGGCGAAAACTGTTGGTATTGCGGATTAGGCGATCAGGACGAATTGTTTCTGATCAATCGCGAGGGCGAATTGGTGCGCCGGATAGGCATGCGCGACGATCTGAACGACGGATGGGGAACTATGGAATTTGTGCCGGAACACGTAGATGGACAACTATGGTGGCGCGACCACGGACGATCGGTTTACCAGATGAACATCGAAGGCGACGCGGTCGAAATCTTGCAGGACTTTAACCTCAACGCCGGCAACGATTTCGGTATCGCTCACGACGGCGAATATCTCTGGTACACAATAAACAACGGCACGTGGAACGTAATCGATGACGGCGTAATCGAGTTCGGATTGCTCGCGGTCGAAGAGGAAGAGGGTATTATTCCGGCAAATGATGAGGCTGCAATTGAAATCGACGTTCTTCCTCAAACCTACGAAGCGGGCGTGTACAATACGTTAATCCATTTTCATCTGACCAGACCTGAAGAAATGCGCGACGATTTTGAGGAAACCGTTATCTCCGTGTCAGCCATTGTTTCCATCGATTCTCCGGTCGCAGATTTGGCGGGAACGGTCACCCGAGCCGCAGATGATGAACCGATAGAAAATGTCGATGTTGTTTCTAACGAATATCACATCGGCAGATACACAAATGGCGAGGGCAGATACTCAATCGACGAATTGCCTCTAGGCGTTTATGAGTTTGCCTTCTCTGCCGAAGATTATCTCCCCGCAACTCGTGAGTTAGAAATAGAGGAAGAAGGCGATATTGAACTGAACGTCGCCCTCCTGCATTCCGAATGCGCCCCTGATCCCGATGAAATTATCCATGACATAGCTCCGGGCGAAAACGCCGAGTTAACCTTCGATGTAACCAACGGCGGAGACGGACCGCTGACTTACACGGTCGAACGAAGACTGCTGGGAGACGCCAACGCCGATCCCTGGGAGCTCAGGCAAAACTTGCACGCCGGCGCAGAATTGGATGAAAACTATGTGCAAGGCGTCGTCTTCGATGGAGAGAATTACTATGTAACCGCACGGAACGATGACAATCCATTGATTTATATTCTCAACCGCGACGGCGAACCGGTCGGCTCCTTCGAACAGCCGGGAGACGACGACCGCGGATTCAAAGATCTGGCTTGGGACGGGAATTTGATCTGGGGCGCCGGCGAAGATCAGGACGAAGACTATATCTTCGGATTTACAACCGAGGGCGAGGAAGAGGTGAGAATTGTAGATCCACTTAGTCCATCGGCGAATTTAGCCTGGGATCCCGACCGCGAATGGCTGTGGATCAGCGGAACCACAACCGATATTATGGCGATAGACCTTGAAGGCGAAGTTCAAACCGAGATCGACCGGCAGAATTTACGCACGTATGGTTTGGCGTATTATCCGAACGATGAAGACGACCATAATCTCTACCTGTTCGTTAAAGAGCGCGATACAAACAGACCGGTCGTTCACAAAGCCAATCCCGAAAACGGCGAGATGATGCAGGTCGCCTATCTTGATCATGAAGAAGGCGGATCGCCTTATGCGGCTTTCATAACCAATCAATTCGACATTTACAGCTGGGTATTGATGACGGTCATTAACAATTCGCCCAACGACGGCGGCGACCGCGTCGATATCTGGCAGATCGAAGCCCGCAAAGAATGGTTCGAGGTTGAACCGAACGAAGGCGTCATCGGAGCCGAAGAAACGCAGGAATTCACCCTGACCTTAGACGCCACAGGACTGCCGGCGGAAGTTTTTGAAGGCGAGCTGTTCTTCGATCACGACGGAGTCGGCGGCGAGACCCATCTTCCGGTAACTCTGAACGTCGTCGAAGGTCCCGTGCATGCTGTCTTCCCGATTGACCTTGCAGTCGGCTGGAACATGGTTTCTTCGTATGTTCAGCCCGAAGATGACGACGTTACCCATATCTGCGCCGATTTGGTTGAAGCTGAGAGCCTGATTATGGTTAAAGATGGCATGGGCAGGTTTTACAGACCTGATTTCGGGTTCAACAACATCCCGAACTGGGACGTTGCTCAAGGCTATCTCGTAAAAATGGATGATGAAGGAACGCTTGAAATCGACGGCATGACCGTTGTGCCGGACGAGCCTATCGATCTGCTGGAAGGCTGGCAGATGAGGTTTTTGCAAAAGTCCAAATTAAATAGAATTTTATTAAAACCAAACTGCAA
>CAZWOY010000141.1:0-9182 GCA_964635255.1 uncultured bacterium | reverse complement strand
GCCTGCTCTACCGAAATCATTTTAAAACCTGAGTAATAGGACCTCCGGATTTTCCGCTGTCTGGGGTTACAGAACGAACAAAACAGTAACCCTTTTTAAACGGAGGCATACACGATTGAAAGAGCGTTCATTAGGACGGCAGTTGTTGGTCGAATATTACAATTGCGGTCCCGGGTATTTGAATAATGTCGAATACATTCGCGAATCGATGAATGAAGCGGCGATTATTGCGGGAGCAACGGTTGTCGGCAAGGTATTTCATCGATTCAGCCCTTATGGAGTCAGCGGAGTCGTCGTTATCGCTGAATCTCATTTGGCTATCCATACCTGGCCTGAATTTAATTATGCCGCTGTCGATCTCTTCACATGCGGCGCCGACGTCGATCCATACGATGCTTTTAAATATCTGAAAACTGCATTTAACGCCGAGTTTTATGATATTCAGGAAGTGGAGCGCGGAATGATAGATTCTATCATTCAACGCAAAAGTGGAAAACTTGAATCTATGGCGGAACTGGGATGAATCCGCAGCTGCCAAATCGATATACGTTGGTTTCCGGAATGGGCGAAGCTTCAAACTCCCTAAATGCATTCGATAGAGCGCTGCTATTTGCCGGCTCCGGAAATTATAATCTGGTTAAAGTATCCAGCATTCTTCCCCCTTCGGCGCTGCCGGGGAATATCCAAGCGATTCCTGCAGGCAGTCTCGTTTATGCAGCCTATGGATGTTTGATAAGCGATGTGCGGGATGAACTTATTTCCGCCGCCGTAGCCGTAGCGGTTCCACAGGATCCCGAATTGTCGGGAATGCTTATGGAAGGAAGTTTTCGGCTGCCGAAATCTGAAGCTGAGGAAAAAGTGAGAAATATGGCGCAGACCGCTATGGATGATCGCCGATACGATGTGAAAGAGATAATAAGCGTCTCGATAGAACATACCGTTAGGAAAATCGGGGCGGTTTACGCCGCGGTTTTGCTTTGGAACTCTGCAATAGAAAAATCACAGGCTTAACATAATGTTATTCGGTCAGGATGTAAATTCTGAAAACCAGGTTCATACCGGCGATTTCTGGTTTACGGAAACTCACACGCCGCATGCGGGTTTAACGCTGCGGGTAAAGCGCGTCCTTTACAGTCAGCAAAGCGATTATCAACTGGTTGAAGTCTTAGAAACGTATGAATATGGAAAAGTATTAACTCTTGATAAATTAATAATGCTTACAGAAAGGGATGAATTTGCGTACCATGAAATGATGGCGCATGTTCCGATGCTGGCGCATCCAAATCCGTTAGACGTCTTGGTAATCGGCGGAGGCGACGGAGGTTGTTTGCGCGAACTGGTTAAGCATGAGTCGCTTAGAAAAGCCGTCCAGGTTGAAATTGACCCTAAAGTGGTCGAAGTATGCAAGAATTTTTTCCCTCAAGTTGCATCTGCTTTCGATCATCCGAAGGTAGAGCTTGTAATTTGCGATGCGCTTAATTATGTTAAAGAGACGGAAGCGAAATTCGACGTTATAATTGTCGATTCGTCAGATCCGGTCGGACCGGCGACCGAATTGTTCGAAGCGCCTTTTTTTTTCGATCTGGAAAAATTGCTTAATGAAGACGGCGTCCTGGTTAATCAGATTGGATCGCCTTTCTATAGTTCAGATCGCATAGAAAAAGTCTGTAATCTGTTGAAAGAGTATTTTTGTGAAGTTAAGTTATATACGGTACACGTCCCAACATATCCGTCGGGGATCTGGGGCGTGGGATACGCTGCAAAAAAAGAAAATTTTTGGCAAAACCCCGATGAGGTGAGATACAACACATTTTTAGAAAAATTAAAGTATTATAATCTTGACATTCACAAGGCGTCATTTGCTTTACCAGAATACATACATTCAACGTTAAAGGATTAGATCGTAATGAAACGGTTTATTAGCGCATTGCCGGAAGGAATGCACGGCGTAGCCGCCATAACCGGCGTTCCTTTCGATGGCACGTCCACATACAGACCCGGCGCTCGATTCGCCCCGGATGCAATCAGAGAAGCTTCTTTCAGTCTGGAGACATTCAGCCCGTTCCTCGATAAAGACTTAATCGGTTTCGATTACGCGGACTGGGGCGACCTGGACGCAGCCCCGGGCAACGTCTTACGCATCATCGAAGAAACCGAAAAACGGGTAGCGGAAATTGTTGAATCCAAATCCTCACCGGTTATCTTAGGAGGCGAACACACCATAACAGCAGGCGCCGTTAAGGCTTTGTTAAAAAAATATCCCGACCTCGCCGTACTGCAGTTCGACGCCCATGCAGATTTCCGCGATGACTACATGGACGAAAAATACAACCATGCAACAGTAATGAAACGCATATCCGAATTAATGGATCCGCATGAAATTTATAGACTTGGCATTAGATCAGGAACGCGCGAGGAATTAATTGACGCCGGCATTAGCCTGCCAATAGACATTGGGGATTATATTGGAAAAAACGCCAGTAATGTAATTATTAATATTCCGGAAGCTCAGCCGCTGTATGTCACCATCGATATGGACGTTTTCGATCCATCGCTTGTACCTGGAGTCGGAAATCCCGAACCGCACGGGATCACCTGGAGGGAATTTGTGCAGTTGACGAGAGCTTTGGCGTTTCGAAACGTCGTCGGATTCGACGTTGTCGAACTCAGCCCCCAATATGACAGCACGGGCGTATCAGCGATAGTAGCTGCTTCCGTTGTCCGGGAAATGCTGTTGAGTTTGTATAAATAACTAAAAGTAGAAATACCTGAAGCTTGAAAAACGGCCATAATAAATGGTCGTTTTTCTTTTTTGGAACTAAACGGATTCTTTTATATATTAAATTAAGAAGGAGTGTGTTTTTCCCTGAAAATCGAGGAATTGAGAAGTCTGTTATTTTTTCGTAACAATTATTACAGTGTGCATTAAATAGTGTCCATACGCTTTGATGCGCATAATCCAGACCTCGTTCCCACGCTCCTGCGTGGGAATGCATATCGACCTCATATTGTTAAGTATGCATTCCCACGCTGGAGCGTGGGAACGAGTTCTGGTTCTGGTTTATGCGCCTCAAGGAGTGCGTACACTATATATTGCACATAGTAATAATAGCAAAACGATGGTATGAGGCGGACTTTATTTCCTCAGGAATTTTTCAGGCCCGGCGCCGGCGCCACCGAACATGAAAAATAGCAGGTCGAACACTTTTGTTCGACATTCCGCCCAAGGGCGATCATTCCGGTAGATTCCCCGGATTCGCGAAACCGGAGTGAAGCTCATCCGGGCTGCTTAGAGTTCTTTGCGTCTTCGTGGGTAAATTTTTTTTATAGGAATTCCAGGCTTTAAAAAACAAGGATTATCCAAACTAATTTGAGAATGCAAAAGTAAAATGATGTATCGTCAATACTATGGCGGTTTTGGAGGGGGGCGGCGCATAACTCCGGCTGTAAAAACCTTGCTAATAGCGAACTTAGCGGTTTTTCTACTGCAGATACTGATACAGTCATCCGCGGTTTGGGAAATATTCGGACTTATTCCCGGAAAGTTCTGGAAACTGCACTTATGGCAGCCGGTTACCTATATGTTTCTCCATGCCGGATTCATGCATCTGTTTTTTAACATGTTCGCGCTCTGGATGTTCGGGACATTTTTAGAGTCATATTGGGGAACGCGCGAATTCACAAAATACTATTTTCTTACCGGAATCGGGGCGGGATTATCGAATTGCCTGTTGACTCCGGGTTCAGATGTTGTTATTATAGGCGCATCAGGCGCTGTTTATGCGCTTTTAGCCGCTTATGGTATTCTGTTTCCGAATACGACCATATATGTTTCGTTCCTGTTTCCGGTCAAAGCCAAATATCTCGTACTGTTCTTCGGTCTATTCGAATTCTTTATGTCGATTAACACTTTAGCCGGAACGAGCTCAACAATCGCGCATGTCGTGCATCTCGGAGGCATGGTTATCGGAATTATATACCTGAAGAATCAGGATATTCTGCGATGGGGCGCAAGGAATCTAAAGAAAATGCTTCATCGGCGCGACCGGCAGCGAAATCAAAAGGAGCGATATTACGAAGAAAAACTAAAGGATGAAATCGATGAAATTCTCGATAAAATCAATGAAGTGGGAATCGGAAATTTGACTCCCGCGGAAATCAGAAAACTAAATGAAGCAAGTGAAAAGCTTAAAAAGATGCAGGAACAAGAGGACAATTAGAAGCATTAGATTACTAAGTAGCAATTCATTCAAAAACAAAAACAAAGATATTCACATGAATAAGGATCGTGGTAAAATGAATATGGATGACCGAATGGCAAAAATGCTCTGGGAGCAGAATATTCCGGATCCGGACGAAGTCGGTTCTCCGCCGGAAGGGACAAAAGTCAAGCCTTCGGTTGATAATATTCGATTTGACATAAAACCTGAGACTTTAATCAGGTATCTTCAAAAATATATAGTTGGACAAGAGAAAGCGATCGAAATCACCGCAACCAAGATCTGCACTCATTTCCACAGGATGCAGCTTGAGCGGGACAACCCCAGTCTGCCTCGCATTTTAGGGCATGTTAAATCCAACATGATGTTAATAGGACCTACCGGCGTCGGGAAAACATATCTAATCAAGCTGATTGCCGATAAGCTGCGCGTGCCATTCGTCAAAGGGGACGCGACTAAATTCAGCGAGACCGGTTATGTCGGCGGCGACGTAGAAGACCTTGTGCGCGAGCTAGTTCATCAAGTCGGCGGAAACATCAATTTAGCCGAATACGGAATTATCTATATCGATGAGATCGATAAGATCGCCTCAAGCGGAAATTATTATGGTCCTGACGTTTCAAGGAGCGGCGTACAGCGTAACTTGCTGAAACTAATGGAGGAAACGGAAGTCGATATGAAAGTTCCGCACGACCTCGCCAGCCAGATGGAAGCGGTAATCGAAACTCAACGCACTGGCAAGGCGTCCCGGAAAAAAGTCAACACGCGCAATATCCTGTTCGTTATGTCGGGCGCATTTTTAGATCTGCCGGAAATCATCGCCAAACGGCTTAAGAAAGGCGGTTATGGTTTTACCGGTGAAGCTATGACCTCAAACAGCGACGTCGATTTCCTTTTAAAAAGGCTTCATTCCCAGGATCTTATCGATTACGGATTTGAATCGGAATTTGTAGGCCGCGTTCCGGTCGTTTCATATTTGAACGACCTGGACGAGGACGGATTATATAAAATCTTAAAAAGTCCGACCAGCTCCGTTATTCAAGGCAAGAAACGCGATTTTGCTTCTTACGGCGTCGAGCTCGAATTCGAGGATGAAGTTTATCGCCATATCGCCAAAGAAGCGCTTTACTTGAAAACAGGCGCAAGAGGATTGGTCAGCGTTGTGGAAAACCTGCTTCTGCCTTTTGAAAAGGCGCTGCCATCGACCGATGTAAAAAAATTACTGCTGACGAAAGAGATGTGTCTTTCTCCGGAAAAACACCTCGCTGAATTGATCAACAAGTATGCGATCGATACGTTCGCTCAAAACTTTCTTAAAAAAACCGGAATCGAGATCGAGTTTTCGCCAAGTTCAAGATCGTCTATAGAATCTAGAGCCGCCTCAGAAGGAGTAGGCATTCGCCAGTACCTTGAAGAGACGCTGAAAAACTACGACTATGGGTTGAAACTTGCAGGGAAAGATAAATTCGCGGTCACAAAAATGGTGTTAAAGGATCCGCAGGCGTATTTAGACAATTTGGTAAAAAAAAGCTATGATAAATCCTGATGGAGAATCCAAAGTAATGTGTTTTACAGATCCTACGGATTGAATTAGGTTGAAGAACTTTTGCAATGTCTAATTATCCGCATAAAAGTATCGATCTACCCTCCCGCTCATATCGCATTTTGAGAAAGGGGGGGGTATGTCTTTTCCTAATCCTTTTTCTTAGTCAAATTAACATACCCAACGGCTTCTCAGCGACCGGTCGGATTGACGGTAACGCGAATACGGCGTCAAGGTTTACCGTTCCCGTCGATCAGAGTGATTTCAATCCGGATGAGTTTTTAACCGCCGCTGGATTTGGCGGCTTATTGAAAAATAACGAACTCCAATTTGTTCGCAAAAACGGGCGTCCCGGCGGAGTTACTTACCGATACGCACAATACTGCGATAATTATCCCGTAATCGGCGGTTCTATAGCGCTGACTTTTGATCGCAATGGTAAAACAGCCTCCCTCTATTCTTCGTTGGCGCAGTGGCAGAGAAAATCCAAACCTATTTTTACAATAGACGCAACCGAAGCGCTGCGAATTAGTTATAATGCTGTGAAATACGAACAATTGCGCGGCAGTATAATTATTGAAAAAGTCATCTTTCCGATAAATGGAAATCCAGCCGCATGCTGGGCTATAGGAATACCGGCTCTAAAACCGCTTGGCGACTGGGAAGTCATCATCGACGGACAAAACGGTAAAATCCTAAATATCGAAAATAGACTGAACTTCATCGACGGTTCGGGACTGATATTCAATCCCGATCCAATAACGGCGCTTCAGGATACGACGCTGCAAGATGAAGACGACGCTGCGGAAGCCATACCTCAGGAAGCCTACAGCGAAGTAGTTTTAAACGATATTTCAATGGTTGAAGATAGCTGCATTTTGACCGGTCCTTATGCAGATACGGAACCTACGGCGAATCGGGCTCAATTGGAGACGACTGAGTTTTTCTTCGACCGGGAGGATGACCGGTTCGAGGAAGTGATGGCTTATTATCATATCGACAGACAGGCAAGATATTTAGAGTCACTGGGATTTGAAGACTTCATACCGGCTCCGTTAAGAATAAACGTCAATGGCGTCGAAGAAGATCTGTCTTTCTACAGTCCATTTACCAGGACGCTTACAACCGGCAGCGGCGGCGTCGATGACGCGGAAGACGCGGACGTGCTTATCCATGAATACGGTCACGCTTTAATGCACGGCATATTTGAAAACTGGCGCGGCGGCGAGACATTAATCTTAAGCGAAGGATTCTGCGATTATTTAGCCGGAGACTACAGTTATGACGTCGATCCGGATTTTCAACCCTACGTTCTTTATAATTGGGACGGGCACAATGAATTCTGGGATGGCAGAATCCTGGACGCGGATTACGCCTATCCCGACATTGAAGGCATGAACGCGCACGAAGCCGGTCAGCTATGGTCGTCATTGTTAATGGAAATTAAAACTCAGGCTGAAAACCGGGACGAATGGAACGCCGTCGCCTGGGATCATTTGAACTATCTCGGAGATTCCGCTCTAATTTGTGACGCCGCCGACGCACTGCTCAAATCAGATTACGCCATTACCGAGGGTTTGTTTCGAAGCCGGATCATCAGAGCCTGCGAAACGAGGGAAATATTCCTGCCTGGCGAGCATAGCCCAACTATTACTCACACGCCTCTCAACGACACTGAAGACTTGGACGCTTCGCGGGAAGCAACGGCAATAATTGAATCGGAAATGCGTCTGGATTTTGACAGGATCTGGCTGATTTATACTTTTGAAGATGAACAGCCTGAAACGCTTTTAATGGAGCTAACAGACAGGAATCGCAACGTTTTCGCAACTGAAATCCCCGGTCCGGGATTTGAAACCGATGTGGAATACTATATATCAGCGGCGGATACTTACGGGGTGTTTTCTACTTTGCCGGCTGCGGCGCCGATAAACAGTTTTATTTATCATGCCGGACCCGATGAAATTCCTCCGGAGATTGTCCGTGCAGATTCCATGCGCAACACAGTTTTCGCAGAAGGAGAGATTAATTATTCCGTGGTTGTTACAGACAATATCGGCGTGGATGCTGTATCGCTGCGCTGGTTTGATGGATGGATGGAATTTGGCGAACAGATAAATTTGACTCCCGATTCCCTGGTTTCAAATTTATATACAGGCAGGTTTCACTGGGACATGGGAAACGGGCAGTTAATATTCTATCAAATCGTTTCAACCGATATGGCAAACGACAGGAATATCGTATTCAGCCCGATGCGTTCATTTTCGATTCAAAAGGAATGCATTATCGATAATTTTGAACAGAACTCGCCGAGATGGCTATTCGATGGATGGGAAAGAATTGAGAATATCGGTCGCGAGAACGGTTTTGGGCTTATAAACAACAATGATAGCTGTGAAAGCTGCATTGCCGAACTCGATGAGGACTGGAATTTATCCCAATTTGGCAGATTCAGATTGTTTTTCTGGGATAAGCATCGCATCGAACGGCGCAACAGTGAATTCGGATTAGTAGAAATAAGCGCGGACGGCGGCGATACATGGCAAGAATTAGTAAGATTTACAGGTTTCCAAAACTGGTGGGTCAGACATGAGATCAATCTTGATAGATACGCGCAAAACAGAGAGTCCCCGATTCGCCTAAGATGGCGGATGTTTTCGCCGGAAAACCTCGAGCGGCACGGTGAATGGATAATCGACGAAATTACGCTAGCGACCGATGTGATTGTGAATACTGAGGAAATAGCAGAAGAAAATCCTAAGTCATTCTTTATCAGCGAACCATTCCCAAATCCAACGAACGGAGCTGTTGCGTTTAACTACAAATCTCCTATTGCAGGAAAAATACAAATATTGAACGCTTTAGGAAGAAGCGTTTATCATCAGGATTTTCAAAAAGGGCGGGGATCTATTAGCGTCTCGATGAATGATCAGCCCAACGGCGTCTATCTACTGCAGGTTGACGGCAGGGAACAACTTATCAGAAGAAAGTTTCTTTTATTAAAATAAAAAAGGCTGTCCTTTCGAGTGTATTTATTACACCCAGCAGAACAGCCGGCATTTTAAGATCGGTTAACCTCAATCTTCTTCTAATACAAAAGCATCCTTATCCGCTCCACAGACCGGGCAAACATCCGGCGGTTCTTCGCCTTCGTGAATATATCCACAAACTTCGCAGCGCCATTTTTTCATTGTCGCGACTCCTGTTGAATTAACGAAATATATTTATGCATAATATCAGACAATTAACAGAAAGATTCAATCTTACGATACGCTTGAGTTATATTTTAATTTTTTTTTACGTTACGATTGCAACAGCGCCGATGCGCAAAACTTGAAACTGCTTCCCAACGTCCTTATATTGCATTATTACTAAGTGCAGTAAAAAGTGTCATTGCGAGTCTGCCTTTAGCAGACTAA
>CAZWOY010000140.1:0-9210 GCA_964635255.1 uncultured bacterium | reverse complement strand
GCTTAGTCTGCTAAAGGCAGACTCGCAATGACACTTTTTCATGCACGCAGTAATATTAATGCTGAAAGCTATCCCGCTTATCGCACAATCATATCCGGCGGCGTCATCAGCAGCGGTCTGCCTTCCGCTTCAATCAGCGCTTTCAGATACTGAAGTTCGTAGTTGTCTTCCAAAATCGACGGATTCCTGACGCCGAGCAGACTTGGCTGAAACATATTTGGGTTGAGAAGTCCTTTTTCCGGCATTTCAACGATCTCAACCAGTTGGTTCGATTTAATGCCGGCTTTTTCGCGAACGATTTGAATTGCCTTTTCCAGACCGCCGATTTGATCGACCAATCCGATCTCTTTTCCCTTTGTGCCAGTCCAGACTCGTCCCTGCGCCACTTCATGAACCGCTTCTTTTTCCATCCCTCGTCCTTCGGCGACTTTTTGGATGAAGTTCTGGTAGTGACCTCTAATCATTTTTTCCATCGCAGTCATTTCCATTTCCGTAAGATTACGGTTTGGGATTTGCGCGCCAAGCAAGGGCAGGACGATGCCGCCCCCAAGATCCGCATGATCGCCGGCTTGAGTGTGATCGTAGGTTAATCCCAGTTTGCCGCCCAGTCCTTTATCGTAAATCCAGCCGCCGATGACGCCGATGGAGCCCGTAATTGTCCAGGGAGACGCTAAAATCTGATCGCCATACATCGAAATCCAGTAGCCGCCTGAGCCGGCGACGAATCCCTGGCTGACGATTACCGGTTTTTCTTCCGCTGTCTTTTTCAACTCGACTGCTACGATATCGGAAGGCAATATGTCTCCGCCCGGCGAATCGGCACGAAATACGACGCCTTTGATATGTTTGTCGTTGCGAGCCGATTTGATAACGTGTCTCAAGCGATTGGCGTTAATGCCGGAGTTCATCGAACATGGACCTAAAGCGTAAATTACGGCGATTTTCGGTTCGATTCCCCATTCCTCGTATTCCGGCTGCAGGGCTTCGAACGCTAAACCTCCGATCATTTTCTTATCGTCGCCTTCGATTTCTTTTATATAATCCGACATCTCATCCCATCTGCCGGTCGTATCCGCAAGGTTGTATTTAAGCAGAGAATCTGCGTTTAGAATGACTACATTATTCACAATATCGTCGAAACTCTCGTGAGTAATGCCGCGGCTTTCGCAAATATCCGACTTGAGGACGCCGTACCATTCATCGATCAACGCTTTTCGCTGCTCTTTGTCCGCTTCGCTCATCTCTTCGCGGGATAAAGCCTCAGCCGCGGATTTATATTTATAGAACCGCCATTCATCGAATCCGACGCCGATTTTTTCGAGCATGTTCTTATAGAATGTCCGTCCTAAATTGAATCCTAACATCATAGTCATCGTTTCAGGATCGACCATTATTTTATCTGCCGCCGACGCCAGATAGTAATGCTGCATTCCGCCGCGTTCTAAAAAGACAACCACTTTTTTGCCCGCTTCGCGAACTTCTTTTATCTTCTCGCGCACTTCCCAAATCATTTCCCATGAACCGTACATTTCTTCATTAATATTAATGGCAATGCCGGCAACCCGCTCGTCGTTCTTAGCCTTTTCCAGCCTGTCCAGAACCTCCATCAATGTATAGCCTTTCTGGTCGAACAGCACGAAGCGTTGATACTTGAACGGTCCTTTGAAATCCATCCGCAGGTACATTTTATCTTTTAACATCATCGGAGTAAAGGGATCCGGTTTGGGAACTCCAAGCCTGACGCCGTAGGTCGTATAAGCGTGTTCGCTTTCTTTATCGAATCGCGGCATAACGGTTGCGGTCAATTCGCTTAAGGTAAAACTTAACCCCGCCGTAAAAGTCTCATTTTCGAAGTACTTGCCGAAGACGGAAATACCTTTAACCGGTTCGACCTCGACGCCCGCCGACCAAAGAATATCTTCAAGCCGTTGGCTGCTGGTCATCGATGCATCGCCGAACAGCGTCAGCCAGGAATTTCCGAACGGACGGACGCCCGCGTCAAGTATGCCTCGAAAATCATCGTTGTTCATCGCCCAGTGTCCGGCAAGACCTACGGATAAATACTTGAACGGCCGGGTGATAAAACCGGCAAACAGCATGTCGTCACGCAGTTGAATATCGGTAATATCGCCTTTCGACCAACCATAGCCTATTCCAAAATTATAGGCTTCATCGCCGAATCCTAAAGCAATATGATAATCATCCAAACTCTTGCGAACCGATTCGCCGTTCTCAAAAACCGGATAATCCCAATGCTGGAAGCCAAATCCAAGATTGCCTGCGCCCAATGTAAAAGCATAGTTAGTCGTGTTATATTCATTCGTTTCCAAATCATTCCAGAAAAACTGCATCTCAAAATCATCCGAAAGCGCCCAGACCGCAGGATTAAAGAACGAGGCGGCTCCGTCGCCGTTCACACCGGGGGTGGTTCTCAGAAAATCGGACTGAGAGTAGTATGGCGGTAGAAAAAAACCGTCAGCAAAACAAACCGACGCCGCTAACAAGAAAAAAAGCGCCGGGAAAAAACGTAAAGTTTTCATTTTTCGTCCTAAAATTGTTTGATGTTCCTGATAAACTAAGGATATGGACTAACCGCTTTTTTTGCAAGGTATCAATCGCAATCCTCAGAATAGCAGCCAATTTTAACGGTCAGCGAGCGATTTCGACCAGAATAACCGGCGTCGTGGACATATTTCTTGATTTGTCCCAGGCTCGCGCCATTAAAGGATATGGTCCCTCCGGGTAAAGATATGCAAGCCATTCGAATTGATATTCGCCTGCGGAAGTATCGACTAAAGTTCCTTGCCGCTCGGCGCCGGCAATAAAAAACACCATCTTCCAAATTTCAACGTCATCCGTCGCTTTGGCGGATAGCAGGATTGTATCCGCCTCGATTTCACCGCTTTGCGGCGCCAACCATTCAATTTCAGGAGCCAACGAGTCCTGAAGGAAGGAATCATCGCCATCCGGCCCGGTTGGTCCCTGGCAGCCGGAATGGATCATTAGTGCAATTGTTGAAGTGAATATAGAGGCAATAAATACGAATATTTTAAAATTCATTCTAATTCTCATTAGTTGTATCCGGCGGTTCATCAGAACCATAATCTAATATACAGTCAATCATGAAATTATCGTCTCTGAAATATAAATCTCTGATCGTGAATTCGCCCTCCTCAGCGCTGCATCCACTCCTGTTCCAATAGGGCAAGCCATTATCCGCTCCGATCAAAAGCGTATCCTCCGGCGCGCGATTGATAAAAGCGATTCGAATGAAAAAATCGTCTCTTCCCGATAGCTGCACTTCATTGAAATTAACCTCGACCAACTCGATATCCTCCGTGAAATCGCCCTGGTACAATTCAACGGTCGTCACCGAATCCTCCGGCATTTCTTCGCCGGTCCAAACCTGAACTCCAACCAGGGTCGTATCGCTCATCGCGCCGCCCGCTCTGATAACGGCAGTTCTCAATGAACATGTGCGAGCCTTGGTAAACCTCGCCCAATAGCTCTCGGCGTGAAGTGAATCGGGAAGTTTCCAGGCGGTCTCAAGATATCCGTTATGGTATTTAACGCGGACGGCGTCGCTTAATGCGTCGGGATCGCCGATATTTATCGGTATAACCGGAGTTGTCGTTATATTTCCAGCGGTATCGTACGCGCGTGCGTTGACATAGTGCCAGCCGGGATCAAGAGCGTCATGATCGATTGTTTTTGAATACGGCGGTTCTAAAACCGATAATAATTCTCCGCCAATGACCGGTGAACCGTCGATTTGAAATACAACTTCTCTGATAGCGACATTATCGATAGCGGAAGCGGAAACATCGAAATCATCCCAGACGTCCGATAGAGGCCAGGGTTCGGTTATATTTACCGTGGGCGGCACAACGTCAAATCCCTGCGCATCCTTGCCGGCTGGTCCCACCGGTCCTTCGCAGGAGATAAAAATCAACGCCGTCGATGCAATCGCTGGAAGTATCGCCAAATATTTGCGGATTACACTACTGATCATAATTCACAATGATCCTGATCATCGGATTGAATGCGATTCTTGGTCCCGACGTAAAAATCCGCCACTCGCCATTTTGCTGTACAACGCCATGGTAGTTGCGCCACAAGCCCTCGTCAGTTAAAATAGCAAGCGTGTCGCCTTCGTCTTTCTGATCTTCAGCGACTTTGGCTAAAATAAAAAATTCCAGCGGCACATCCACACCGCCTCCGACGCGAATTGGCCTCCAGATAGTGCGGTTTTCCGGCGCTTCGAAACGCCACAGTTTGCTGCCGTCCAATTCTTCGTTGAATAACAAGCTGTCGGGCAGATTGTCTTTTACAGTTCGAATCTCTATGTCCCAATAGGCTCCGCGCCACTCGTCCTTCTTTTTTACGTATAATTCCATCCTCGTTACGGTCGCAGGACGGTTCATCAGGAATCTCACGCCTAGGCCCGTAATCCGGCTCGTATCGCCCGCCGCGACACTGTCGGGCAAATACCATTCTAAGCTGTTGCGGGTCGAATTATCGAAGAAAAAAACCGTGTCGGTTCTTGAAGCGGCTTCAATCGGTTTCTTTACTATCATAAGCCAGTTGGACAAACCGGTATGCCCCTGGCTGTCCCAGGCATGAGCTTGTATAAAATGCCTGCCTTCGCTTAAACCGGAACAATCCCAGAGGATTTTAAACGGAGGGTTAAAAATGGTCAGATTCTGATTCTGCAGTTCTACGCCGTCGATTAAAAACTTGACGCTGTCGATTCTGCCCGAATCCTGAACGTGAGCTTCCAGCCAGGTTTGGATATAAATTTCCTGCCTCGCCATCGGTACGACGATATCGACGATGGGCGGATAGACATCCTCGCCGATTCGGTTTACTCCCGGCGAACCTGGATCGCCTTCGCAGCCGAGCATTGTCAACGCCCACACGACGGCGGCGAATAATGTCAGGAAAATCTTCTTCATTTATTCAGCAGAGAACTTCTGAAAATCAGTTCGACCATATCTTTTACCGCGCGTTCCATGCCGGTTACGATCGCTCTGTTAACGATAGAGCCGCCGGCATAAATCTCATCGCCGTAGGGCAGACTCGCTAACGGACCGACGTTTCGATAATGGACGCCGCCGAAGAAGCTTGTTATCAGTCCGAATTTGCCCGCCGCTAAGGCTGCGTTTTCGATTTTATTAAGCTCCTCCTCCGCCTCCTCATCGAAATTTGCATCGGCGTACTTAGTACAATCAAAGACAATGCCATTAAAATTAAGTTTGGCAAATTTCTTTACGGCGTTTAAATCGGGATCTGTGTAGCCAAATACGGGCAAACCGGCGGAATTGTAATTACTTACAGTTTCCGAAAATCCATCCGTTTCAAAATCGATTTGAATCGGAACGGGCGGTTTAACGCCGTCCCAATTCGAGGAAGCCAGTATTACAGCGTTCGGTTTCAGTTTGATGACGGAATCAGCGATCCCTTCGGCTGTCGGGACGACAAATATCACATCGCAATGCAGTCCGCTTCGGAAAATACTCACATCGTTATAATTAACGATGTGATCCTGTGGATTCCATCCCAACAGGATAATTTCCGCTCCGGCAATTTCAGCCATCGACGAAATGAAATTAAGATCGGGTTCAGCCGTTTTCTGTGCATTTCGCAGTGCTAAAACAGGATTTATGTAGAAGCCAAATCGCATAACATAACCTTGCTTTTCATTAATGTTATTTTACCTTATATCGTTTTTGCCGTATCTGTAACCGATGCTGTCAATTCATCGACAAAAACGAATTTAACTCCCTTTTCTGCGTACTTAGGCAAGTCTGCCTGCAGTATCTCTAAAGTTGACAAACGCGCATGACCGATCGCGACCGATCGTCCATATTTCTCAGCAATTCGAACCGCTTTCGCCAACTGATTTCGTATTACCGCCGGATCTTCAGTGAAATCCAGAAAAATGTCTCTTCCAAGAGCCGGGACGCCGCGCCGCCTCATGCATCTTAAACCGCAACTGTTCGGCGCCGTTCTGCTATCGACAAAGATCAATCCTCTTTTCTTCAATTCCTCAGCCAAAATGGCCATCAGGCTCGAATCCCCGGTTGCGCGCGATCCCATGTGGTTGTTAACGCCAACTGCGCTGGGGAGCTCCATCATTATTCTATCGAAAATAATCGAAATCTCCTCAGTGCTCATATCCACATAGACCATATCGCGTTCATCCATGCAAACAGAATCTATGGGTTGCATAGGCAAATGTATAAAAACGCTCTTCCCTGCTTCGACAGCGGCTTTTCCCACTTCGATCGTCTTGTCGTTGCCCGGAAGAATCGCCAAAGTGACGTCGAAAGGCAATTCCACAAAACCTTTAACCATTCGGCGCAGCAAAGCCGGACCAAAATCATCGATGATTATTGCAACCTTCGGCTCGCCATCCTCTGTCGATTCCGATTCATAATTCTCAATCAGGATTTCAATTTCTGATTTTAAACTGTACGGTTCATAAGCGGTCGCATTCCTCTCAAAACCAATAGTATCAGTCGAATCGATGATTACGCCACTAACACTTATATTTTCCCGGCTATCATTTTGTTTCTGAGGATACTCGTCGATTCTCCCCATGCAAAATAAAAATCCGATTACCGGAACCAGGATAACAAATGACAGAAAACTAATTCGTCTTTGAGGTTTCTTTGCGTTATGTTTTTTCGTTTTTGACAATATATGCTATTGTTTCCTACTTAGCGAGCCTGCACGCCATCGCCCTGCAAAAACGGGCGTTCTCAAACGCTCATCAATCCTGATTATCCTGTGTATCCTTGTTCTTAAAAATCATCCCGCCACACAAGCACCTTAAACACATTTTCCTCATCCCTCCTCACGGAAAAATGAGCATATCCCATCAGCGGCGCTTCTGCGTCTAAGGTCAAATTAAATCTAACGACGAATTGCACCGTCGTGTCCGGCTGTTCAAAATTCTCAACCCAAATGGGGATATGGTTCCATTCCAGATCGATCTGTTCGAAATTGCGAAACAGTCCCGCCGTCGCTTTAAGGTCTGTTTCCCTGAACCATTGGTCGAATCTCGCGTTCTCGACGTCGTAATAATGAAACACAAACGTTTCATCGATACAATCGGCATAGTGCAGCGAATCGCGATAATTGTAAGATTGAGCAAAATTGTTCAACAAACCGCCGATCGTCATTTGGCTATGCCAGATTCGTCCGCCCACTTCGCCTTCAACCGGCGCAAAGGGATTTAAACAGGACGCTAAAAACAAAAGCGCTGCAAGCATTATTAATCGAACGCATCTCATCGCTGGCGAAGGTTAAAAATGTATCCGCAGATCGCTCCAGCAATCATTGGAGCCAATGCGAAAATCTTTCCAGGCGTTAATGTACCAGCCGCCGCCCTTGCCTCTTCTTAAAGTCAATTCGGATCTGCCGTCCATCTGTATGGGAGCGTCTTCGATTACATGTCCTATGTGCAGATTGTAAGTAAAATACATTTGCGCGGAATCCCCGATCACAGTCTCGCGATCGATCTCATAAATAAGCATTGCAATAGAATCGGCGGGCGTGGTCGATGGACTGAGCAACGATTCCATAAATTTGCGCTCTCTGTCTATCGACCAGCCATCAAAAAATCCGGGACGTTCGGCTTCGGTCGCAGGATCGGGAATATAGACAAATTCGTTTGTTTCGGTTTCATCGAACGATCTGATATAGTCTGCGCTCGATCGTCTGCCGATTGCATTCGCCATATTGTCTAAAACATCCTCAGGATTGCGCGGAAGCTCCCAGCTCGTCCCCGATGCGCCGGTCGGCGGCTCAGGGGCGCGAGTCGAAAACAAATCGCAGCCGGCGATCCAAAAACAGGAAAATATTATTATTAACAAGTATTTCACACAATTTTTCCACTTGGAAATCAAAACAACACGATCCACGCCGGATAAAAGCGTCCGATCCGCTGAGATCGCTGTTTGACCGGCAAACTACCGGCAATACTCAGCTACAGCGTTAGCAACGTCGAGCGTAGCCGCGTTTCCGCCCATATCGTAAGTTTTCACTTTGCCTTCCGCAATCACTTTAGCAATCGCATCTTCAAGCCTCTCCGCCTTATCGGTTTCCGCCAGCCATTCGAGCATCATTTTGACGGTCAACAGCATCGCCATCGGATTGACCTTGTACATGCCGGCGTATTTCGGCGCCGAACCGTGCGTCGGTTCAAAAACGGCGTAGTCGTCTCCGATGTTGCCGGCTGAAGCGAAGCCCAATCCGCCGACCAGTTGCGCTCCCAGATCTGAAATAATGTCGCCGAACATGTTTTCCGCAACCAGCACGTCGTAATCTATCGGATTCTTCACCAGCCACATGCACTGAGCGTCGATATTCGTTTCCCACATCGGGATTTCAGGATAGTCCTTAGCCACTTCGCGGGCGGTGCGAATCATTAGTCCTCCCGTTTCGCGCAGCACGTTCGGTTTATCGACGATAGTCACCGAACGGCGACCAAACTTTCTCGCGAATTCAAAAGCCCTTCTCACTATCCTCTCACAGCCGGCTCGCGTCATCAGGCGGGTAGAAACGGCAATATCCTCCCCGGAAACATGACTGAAACGCTTCATTTTCGGATGTATAGACAGCGCGTCGCGCACAGAATCAGGCAGCGGATGAAATTCGACGCCTGCGTATAATCCTTCCGAGTTTTCCCTGAAAATTACCAGATCGATTCCGTCTCTGTAGTTCAGAGGATTGCCAGGATAGGCTTTGCAGGGGCGCATATTGGTGTGCAGGTTCATCTCCTGCCTGAGCCTGACGATCGGGCTGAAATATTCATAGCCCTTCCCTTGAAGTTCGGGCTTCAGTTCTTTCGCCGCCTCCGCTTTAGGTTTGGATGTAATCGCGCCAAACAGCGCGCAGTCGGTCTCACGCAGCATATTAAGAGTGCGCTGCGGCAGCGGATCGCCTTCATCGATCCAAAATTCCCAGCCAATATCTCCAGAGATATACTCGGCGTCAAGTTTTAACGTGTCCAGTACAATTCGCGCCGCCTCCATGACGTCGTTGCCCACGCCGTCGCCGGGCATCCAGGCGATACGATATTTTGCCATTTTCTCTCCGTTTTATGTTTTTTTTTAGTTTGCAAGTTTTCAAGTTTTCAAGTTTGCAAGTTCCTTACCTGGATAAACCAGAACCTTACAGGTTGGTAGGGCAGGCGTCCCTGCC
>CAZWOY010000139.1:0-9223 GCA_964635255.1 uncultured bacterium | reverse complement strand
GTGGGAATGCATATCGACCTCATATTGTTAAGTATGCATTCCCACGCTGGAGCGTTGGAACGAGTTAATATTGTTAAGTATGCATTCCCACGCTGGAGCGTGGGAACGAGTTATAACGAGTTATAGTAGTAGTCCAATTTTCATTCCGGGGCGCTGTTTTTAACGGTCCTCTGTGTTCTCTGTGGCGAACCTATCTACCTCATCAAAATAACCTTCCGATACTCGGTTCGCTGCTCTGATTCAAGCAAAACCAGATACATTCCGGATGGGACTTTTCCAGCATCCCAGACTATTGCATAATTCCCCGCCGGCATTGGCCTCTCGTCCAGCGCCGCGATTTCTTTGCCCATGAGATCGACAATCTTCAGGCTGCTGCGGGCGAGTTTATCCAATCCGTATTTGATAGTTACCGAGCTGTTAAACGGATTTGGATACACAGATTTTAATCCAAACTCGTACGGAACGACGCCTTCCTTATCCTGTGAGGATGGTTTTTTGTACAGGAATTCGAAATGTTCGTTGCACTCTACAGTGTCTTCGCCGGAGTACGCCGTCACCCACCATTTCAACGGCGACTGAAAATTAGGATCGATCCATAATGTGTCCAAATCGACTGAAGCGGATGGAATCTGCAATCCGGTCGAAATTATATCTCCGCCGTTCCTGATCCATAATTCATATCTGACCTCGTCGTCCCTGTTTCTATCCACCGAAGGCTCCCAACTGAAATCGATGATGGACGATTCCAGAGTGTCGCCGTTAGACGGCTCTAACAGTCCAAACGCAGTAGGCGGAACAGGTCCGACTACGTTCAATTCGATTGAAATATGTCCGACGCCGCTGTCGGCGTTGTGCGTGAAGAACAATTCGGAGCGGAACAAGGTTTCCGGCAAGGCTTCGGAATCGAGCCTGAGGATAAAGTCCATGAATTCCATCGTTTCAATGCGTCCTCTATGCGCCTCGATTAATTCCTCTTCATCATCCATGTAAACCTTAAACCATTCTTTCCTGCCTTCGATCTGCCAGACGTCGATTCGATCTCCGCCCTCATTGGGCGATGAATTGCAGCCGGAAATGAGTACCCAGCTATAAACGTCCAATTCGTTTGTGATGAATGCGCCTTCGGGACTTTGCCTTCCACCGAAGTCGGGTATTAATTGCGAGACAAACGCCGTATCGCTGTTTTCGGGGTTCATTTTATGGAGAGTCTGCAGGTTCGTTTCGCGGTCTTTATGCAGGATATAAAGATTGTACCCATCGGGATCTTCAGGCCAATACGCCAATCCATATATACGCAGGTCTTGGCGTTCTAATTCCGGTCTATCCGCTCTTTGACCATCGCGCGTCATCGCAGCGATATCGGTTGTAATGCCTGACATCCAGAAAACTTCATTATCAGGATCCCAGGCTAAAGTGGTCGTTGGATTGAAAGCGGCGCGCCAATGTTCTATCACTTCGCCGTCGGTAGTAATGCCGTAAACGTCCGTATCTGTAATACCCCAGATTAACTCGCCGTCGTAGGCTAAATCGCGCATCCCCCGGTTGTCGCGCTCAGGTTGATCGAATTGACGGACGTATTCGCCCTCCCTGGAAAATACATAAATTTGCGGATTGCCATCATTCGCCCCAGAGACATAGTAATGATGACCGGCGAAAACGACGCCGTTGATGCGATTATCTTCGACCATCTGCCCGAACATATTGTTCTGACGGCATTCCCAAGACTCGGCGTTCGCGTCGCCTAACAGTCTTCTATCCACCGTCCAATCCAGAGGCCCGTTCCCGTTGTTATTAATCCTGAAGCTTAAGTCGATTTCGCGATTGGAATCGAGATATGAACTCAATTCCCAACTTGTCGGATCAAAGGTCGGATGGAGCAAGCCGAAGTTTATTTCAAGCGTATCCTCTTCAGTCAGTTCAAAGCCGGTGAGCGTCGAGTCGTTCCAGCCTTGTTTCATCGCGGTTACATCGAACGGCAGCCCCCAGGCGTCCGGTATGTCCCAGTCGCCGTTTTCATCCGTAAACGCAATCTGACCAAAACTAGTCAAAATAACGACTCCTTCCATCGGCTCGCCGCTTGCAACGTCGTGAACATTGCCATAAATTACGCCCCGCTCTACTTCCACTGCGGTTGTGAACCGCAAAGCCCGTTCATTTTCAATTTCAGCCGAGCATTCGGGATATTCATTCCCAAAGACGTAATTTATGCCGGTCGATCCATCCGGACTGCAAATGCCGGTTGAATAATAAGGCGGATCGACCCCGCGATTTGGATTCGGAATTTCAAGATATTGTATCAAGATCTCACCATCGCCGCTCACCATAGGATAATGAGCCGGATCAAATAGAATTACTTGAAAAATTAGATCGCCTCCGCCATGGGGTTGAGAAATCTCCTGCCATTGAATGATGAAATAATCCTCATTCTCGTTGTAAAAAACGCAAATATCCGAATCTTGGGTTAATGTTAAATCGTCCCAGTAAGGAGCGATCATGCCAAGCGATCCGTTGATAACCTGATCTAACGGAAAATTTTCATATTGATTCAAATCCTGCAAATCTTCCCCAAAAGCAAGGAAACCATTCTCGCTGACGGTTGCCGCATCATATTCGACGCCGTAGAAAATAAACGTGAACGGCAGCTCTATTTCGACTGAAAATTGATCGCGTCTTCTATCAACTATCGATTCACCGTCGAAATCCCGATCCCGGTTTTGCGGATCGATTTCGATCCATTCAAATTCAGGGGCTTGTTCCCAATCGGCGTCGGTATCGTCAAAACAGAGATAACCGTAATCATCCGCTCCCGTAGGACAATTCTGCCTGGGTTCGCCAATTTGGATTTCAAAATAAACCGTATCGGGAACGTCATTTTCATCGACGCTGAGCAAGACCATCATCGGAGCCATCAATCCCGGCGGCGCGAGCGGGCTTGGGTTGATTCGAAACGGATTGCCGGCTAAGCCGGCGGATTCGCCCGCTTCGATGGCAGGATAAGAAGAAGCGTCGTTAAGAATTTGAATCCAATGGCTGATTGCAACCAGTTCAGCCGAGGTTGCAGGCGAGGGGAGGCTGCCCTCGTTTATCAGCGTTAAGTCCAAATCGCTAACCTCAGCGTCAAATATAACGCCGCCTTCGACGCCTTCCAGCTCGAGTGCGGGACCTTCGACTTCGACTTCGAGGTTGCTTATCCAGTTATTTTCGTCGTCGCGGATAATTATTGAAAAGTCTAAATCCGTATTTTCCGGCGCATTTGCGGAAAGAGTGACATTTATCCGTTCTTCAAGTTCCACTTGATCGCCGGAAGCGACTCGATCAAGATTAAATTCCGCTACGTCAAAAGCGACCCATGAAGAACCGGCGCGCAACTCGCCGGTCAAATTTTCCGCATCTTCATTTTCGCTGAGGTTTTCGAGTGTTATCGTGATTTCGGCGGTCTCGCCGGGATTTAGAATTCCATCGCCGTTTCCATTCTCCTCGTCGTTCAGGTCAGAAATAAATGCGCTCACGAAAAGGTTGTCCTCAAAGACTTCAACTTCATTTTGCAAAGGAAGCAGCCCATCGCCGGTAACCGTTACGATCACGTCGTCTTCCAGATCGTCCTCTAATTCTAAAACACAAAGTCCGGTTTCATCGGTATAGCCCCAGGCGATCAATTCGCCGGGCTGAGTCAATGAAACAAAAGCGTTGGCAATGCCGGCTTCAGCTTGGGGGTCGTACACATAAATATCGAATCTATTCTGACCTGCCGTGATATTCTCATAATCAGCCTCGACTTCCTTTGGCCGTCCGATCCAGGCGCGCTGCCCCGGTTCGCCCAGGACTCGGTACTCTTCAGCGAACTGGTACCAGGAATTCAGTCCGGCATAATCGAGCATCAGCATCGCAAGCGACTGCGACCACCCCAGCGGCAGGCGTTCGATCAGCAGTCCCCTCGCCATGCCCCCGCAAAGGACATTGCAGTCGATAGTGCGCGGATTGTGACCGGTGCCGGTCATAACCGAAGGGCCTATTGGGCTGTTTGGCCAACCGTTTTCCCAGATCTGATCGACAAGACGAGGCACATGACCGCCGCCGACCGCTATCCACATCGGATTAAACTCAAGATTGTTGAAATTCGGCATAGGGGATCGGGAAACTCCGCGTTCAAAATGAATGTTCAAACCATCCTCGAGCCACGATGCAACATTGCCTCGGCCCCCCAGCGCTGAAGAGTATTCGGCGTCCGGAAATCCGACCCGCTTCTCGAGTTCATGTATCCAGGCAATAGTGTAATCCACAGCGGGCGTGTGGCTTCTTCCGACATTATTGGCAAAAGCCCCGGCGCGGTCGAACCAGTCCATTTCTTCCAGCCAAGGGTTTTTCTGGTAACTCAAAGCGCGAGTTACAACAACTTCTAACTGCGATTCTGACATCGCGCCCAACCTTGTCACCGCCACTTCCGGTACGTGATCGTTATTCCCGTCCAAACAGCCGTAAGCAATATCCCTGATTCCCTGCCGTTCTTGATAGGTACCGATAGTGCACGTATATTCGAGCGGTGGATCCCATTCTTCATAACGCTCTCTAATTTCATTATCGCCTACATTGTGCCAATTATTATAGCCGTAAACCACTTCGACATGATGTCCGCAAGCTCTTTTCCAGTCGGCTAAGCGGCTGACATGTTCTTCAGCTTGGTTTTCACTAAGCTGGCAGACGATAAGATAGCCGCCGCGAGGCAATTGTTCGCCGTTGTCGTCTCTGTGAGGATGGTTGAGAGTTAACGCTTTTAGAAATCTGTATGTATCTTTGGATAAAGTTCTCGGAGTGGCGTCTGAGTTGATTTCTGCATTTATCGCAGTAAAATTCAAAGAAATCTGAATATTTTCATGCTTGATAATCTGATTGTTAACAGGGTCGAACTGGAATGGATAGAGCGTAATAGGAACCAGTCTGTATCCCCGGAAATTTTGGTCTTCTCCTATCTCCACGATATTCTTTGGAAATAAATTGTCATCGATTACAGTGTAGTCGTAGTCAGTTTTGGAGTGGTCGTCTGTTTGAAAAGGCAGTATTGGATGGCTTAAGTCAACCTCGACTCGTTCATCGCTTAGTATCTCGAGTTCTATATCGCTGTTTGCCGGCGCAATAATCACTCGAGTAATGGCAGGTAAGTCAGGCAAGCCTTCCCGCGCGACGAATCCCTCATTCGGAAAAACAGCCTGCGTAAATTGAAAACCGTTTCTGTCAACTACGCTTAAGTCCGCTGAAAGATCGCATGAGATAACAAGTCCTTCCGGATCCTCGTCCAGAACGCTTACGGACGCCAGGTTTGCACCGGCAAAAGCCGGCGCAGCAAGCATAAACAAACAAAAAACCAACCTGAAAACATCGTTCATGATCCACTCCTTATAGCTGTGCTGGTAGAATTTTTTGAAAACGTACTCTATCTGCTAAAAACCAATTACTTCACAAACTTAGGATCTCGTAATTATAATGCAATTGCTATTGCTACTATGTGCATTAAACAGCGTAAAACCGCCTTGAAGCGTATAAGCCATAACTCGTTCCGACTAAGCCACAACTCGTTCCGACTAAGCCACAACTCGTTCCCACTAAGCCATAACTCGTTCCCACTAAGCCATAACTCGTTCCCACGCTCCAGCGTGGGAATGCATAACTCGTTCCCACGCTCCAGCGTGGGAATGCATATCGACCTTGTGTAGTTATTAATAAGCGCATAAAATAGTTTTATCTTTTGGGAGATCAGTTGTTTGGCTAACATTAGCGCAATACCGGCATTGTCAAGATGTTAGCAGATTGCTTAGTCTGCCAAAGGCAGACTCGCAATGACACTTTTTTCTGCACGTAATAAGTATGCATTACCACGCTGGAGCGTGGTAACGAGTTTGTAAAAGAAACCAAATAAGCCGCTGAATCGACAACATTTTGTTTTAATCTGCAAAATTTGCATTGTTTAAATTACAGATTTTGCAGCCAATAATGATATCTTACTTTTTAAAAAATAACTTTAAAACATGAATTCAACTTATAATACTATACTATTGAAAGAAAAATAAGAAATATCGGTTTAAACTTGCCTGTCAAAAGCCTTAAGAGCAAGACAAGGCATATATCATTCGCAGAAGTTATTTTGTGAATTGACTTTCATTGAATTAAAAAATGGAAATGATCAGGAAATCGATGAACTTCATAACTTGTTTATTTAGCAACTTTTATGCCACTAAGCGATTCATACCTTAATCATCCTTCGACTCGTTCCCATGTTCCAGCGTGGGAGTGCATATCATCCAAAATTGTTTTGTTCGTGTAGCTGTGGGGTATAGTGGGTATGGGATTTAAGGAATTATATAGAAATATATCCGCGGATCGAAGGATAGAATCTTAGCTGGTCCTTGGTCTAAATCGTTATAATCAGATTGAACCAAATTCGTTTTGCGCTTTGCAGATAATGCGCCTGTTACCGATATATACAACCGCGGTGGATAAAACATTTTAAAGCATTTAAATAGCATTCTGTGCGCCTTAATGCTTAAAAGCTAATCCTCCTGATCGAATATAAGCCGGACGCAACGATCCGTCCGCTTCTCGATGTATCCTTAAGACGCCTTGCTTTACATTGCGCTTCAATTCGCGGATCAGGTCCGGCATGCTCTCCGCTAATTTTAGGTTGATTACGCTGCCGATTAAGGCTCGTATATCGACGTCGTCGCCTGAATAATGGAATTCGATGGAGCGCTTGTTTTTCTCAAGCCGCTTCAGAAGCATATCATAGTCGAAATAATACGGTTCCCGGCTTTCGCTGCATTCTTCACAATTGCACGGAATTCGCTTTTTATATTTCAATCCCCCGAACGCGCCGCTGATCCGGTCGATTTCGTACATAACCAGCGTCATTAAATCCTTCGCTTCGTTTCCGGCGGCGCGGAGGCGGATCTCGCATTCGTTAAGATGCTGGACGACTTCCGCGCGGGAATGGTTGTAGGCTAAGACGGCGCCGTTTTTCCAGACTTTATGGTGATCCTCGATCAGGTCGTGGATGTTTACGATGAACCGGTTCATGACTGCGTTGGGGATGGACGAACCATAGCGGTAGGTCATTTTCAGGCAGCCGTCATCCTCCCAGCTATACGCCGGCGCAGCGCCGCTTAAAAGCTGCGGAGCGATGTATTTGCCTTCTCTATTGGGAATCTCGTAACACAGTTTGAACACTTTCATCAATTCCAGCAGTTCGCCGTGCTTGAAGACGTATTCGTCTCCACTCAGTATCCGCTCCAAATCTCCGCGGGCGAATACGCCGCAGGCGTCTATAATCTCGCGGTCGTCCAGGATGCGATAGATCGAGTCCGTTACCCACTGCGGCTTCAGAAACAGGACGTATTTGAGCATGTCGTTGTCCTGAAAGTGCAGGCAGACGCCGAGGTCGTGGAGGTAGCCGCTGATCTGCAGCATGTCGGTTCGATTGACGCCATAGGCGCCGCCGATATCGAAGAACTTTTCCAACCCGATATACAGTTCGCCGCGGCTCTCAAGGTCTTCCTTTACCTTTATCCATTTCTGCGGAATTTCTTGCCCGACGTGATCCAGTCCGTTTATCCGCACCCGGACGACGGACGTCAGATCATCGACGCCCCTGCCGGTCGCGAGGTTGACGTCCAGTATTTCCCCAAGGTTCTTGTACTTGCGGCGCAGTTCGTCTTCAGGAATATCCTGCCGCCGGTCGTCCTTTTCGTTTTTAACGATCACCACCGGACTGCCGCCGCTGAGCGCATCGACCATATCAAGCCAGTAAAAGAAATCGACGTCCTGCTTGCGGCTGTCGGTGACGAGCAGATAAAGAGCGCGTTTGGAGAGGAAAAACTGATGCGTTGCGTGATAGATATCCTGCCCGCCGAAGTCCCAAATTTTGGTTTTAATCTTCTTGCCGCCGTCATCCGAAAAACTCCATTCCTTAACATTGATCCCATGCGTCGTCTTCTCGCCCGGTGCAAACTCCCATCCCGGCTCGGTAATCCGCCGCAGCAGCGTCGTCTTACCCGCCCCGCCTTCGCCGACGATGAGGATTTTCGCTTCGTTGAGCTCAACCTTGCCCTCGCCCATCTGCCGGAAATAGGCGCGGATGGCGTCCATGCCTTGGTTGCAGACTTCGATGGGAGGGTGGGTGAGGGGATTATATCTTATATCGATAAAGCTTAAATTGTAAAGTTTACTAATTTCGGTTGGTAATGATATAAGATTATTTGATGCGGCAAAAAGTGATCGTAAGTTTATTAATTGGCCTATTTCTTTGGGTAGATACTCAAGTTTGTTTGCATTAAGAAAAAGGACATCTATTTTATGTAAATTTCCAATTTCAGGCGGTATAATTGAAATATTATTACCAACGATACTAAACCACCTTAGTTTTTTTAGTTTCCCAATTTCAGGAGGGATATATGAAATATCGTTTGAGCCAAAATCAACAACCTCCAAATTGATTAACTTACATATTTCTAATGATATAGAAGTTATCGAATTGTTTTGTAATTGTAATATTACCAATTGGCTTAATTGTTCAATTTGAGAAGGAATACTTTTAATAAAATTATTTCCAAGATATAGTTTTTCTAATTGATAAAGTTGAAATACTTCAGATGGTAAAATTTTGATAATGTCCCCTAATTATTGATACAACTCTGGTCTTGTGACTAAATATGAAATACTCCAAGGGGAATCCGTAATACCAGCAACCTGAGCCGGCGTCCTTGGCGTAGTGGTTCTGTCCGGATTTTTGCTCAGGCTGGTATGTGGTTTTACAAAGTTGTAACAAGCAATTACAATAGCCGCCTTGTATATTAAAAATGACTTATCCTTAGCGAAACATAAACTCTTACGATGTAAATGACTGTCACGCTGCCGAAGCGTTCCGTTTGAACGCTCTATATAAGCCGTATTGATAGTTTGACTTGAAGACCTCGCTAATCGTTCTTTGATCCGATAGTAATCGCCGTAAACTACTTTTCGCTCCACTTTGACTACCTTGCCATTTTTACGCACCTTATGGACAACCGCATAGTCTATTTCGGGATCTATTACTTTGCGGGGCTTTCGGGGACGTCCGGGTTTGCCTGTTGGCTGCAGTGTTTCTATGGTATGGTATATTTCTAAGATCGCATCCGCATAATGATCCAGAGCGTCGGAAGTAAAAAGAGGCTTACGGTCCAAGCGGCAAGTCAAACCC
>CAZWOY010000138.1:0-9433 GCA_964635255.1 uncultured bacterium | reverse complement strand
CGCTGATCTGCTTGAAAAACGTATCTCGTTCCTGCGCCTGCTTCAAAATGTAATTGCGATATTTCTTTCTGATTTTTTTTGAGCTTGTGTCGATCCATTCTATCGCGCCCGTTTCTATATCCCGCAGCGGCGCAAGTCCCGCCGGCGGCAGCTCCCGTTCGCGCGGATCGAAGATTTCTATCGCGACCAGATCGTGCTTCCGGCCGGCGACCCGCACGACGTTTTCCCAGCCGGAGTCTTGAAAGTCGCTCATTAAAAACAGAACCGAACGCTTGGGAAGCGCATGCAGTCCGTATTTTACGGCGGACTCTATCGCAGTGCCTTTGTTTTTAGGCTCAAATGCCAGCACGTCGCGGATCAATCTGAGGATATGACGCCTGCCCTTCTTCGGAGCGACGAAATGCTCGACCTGATCGGTGAATAGCATCAATCCGACTTTGTCGTTATTCGTCAATGCGCACAGGGCAAACAACGCCGTCAATTCCGCGGCTATCTCGCGCTTGAGAGCGTTTTGAGTGCCGAAATCTCCCGAACCGGACAGATCGACCAGCAGCATTATCGTCAATTCGCGCTCTTCGCGGTAGATTTTTACGTAAGGGCTGCCCATGCGCGCCGATACGTTCCAGTCGATATTCCGCACGTCGTCGCCGGGGAAATATTCCCGCACCTCTGAGAAATCCATCCCCTGCCCTTTGAATATCGAATGATACTTCCCGCTGAAAACATCCCGCACCTGCAGCCTCGTGCGCAGTTCGAGCAGACGGACTTTTTTCAGCAGTTCGCGCGATACGGGAATATTCTGATTGTCTTTGTTTTTCGAATTAGTTGGCATTACAGACTAATAAGGACTCTCCCTAATGTTTTTTTAATAGGAACACGGATGAAACGGATGAAACGGATGAAACGGATTTTCACGGATTTTTTTCCGAGAGTCTGCACACGCCTTGGAAGCTTGCAGACCCTTTGAGAGCTTGCAGACGCCCTCGTCTGCAAGCTGATCAAGGCACCTCGATATGATCGAAGATTTCCTTGATTATATCGTCCGACGTCATCTCGTCCGCTTCCGCCTCGAACGTTACCAACACTCTGTGCCGCAGGACTTCGTAGCCTATGGCTCTTATATCTTCCGGAACCACATAGCCTCTTCCTTTTAGGAATGCATGCGCCCGCGCGGCTTTGGCTAAGAAAATCGACGCGCGCGGCGAAGCGCCGTAGCGGATTTTGTCCCTCAGATGTTCCAGCTTAAATTTTTCCGGATTTCGACTTGCGAAAACTATATCCAGGATGTAGTTTTCGACTTTCTCGTCGATATGAATCGAATCGACCAGCTTCTGCGCCTCTAAAATCTGTTCCGGCTTCGCAACCGGCTTGACATTTAAGGCTGCGGATGAATCGCCCTGCCTGAGTATCTGCAGTTCGTGATCTCGTTCGGGATAACTGATCAGGACTTTGAAAATGAACCTGTCCACCTGCGCTTCGGGCAGCGGATAGGTTCCTTCCTGCTCGATGGGATTCTGGGTCGCTAATACCAAAAAGGGTCGTTCGAGCGGGAAGGTTTCATCGCCGATCGTAACCTGGCGCTCCTGCATCGATTCGAGCAAGGCTGATTGTACTTTCGCCGCCGCGCGGTTGATTTCGTCGGCTAAGATCAGATTGGCGAAGATAGGTCCTTTCTTGACCTGAAAACTCGCCTCGCGCTGATTATAGATCAAGGTGCCGATCAAATCCGCCGGCAGCAGGTCGGGCGTGAATTGAAGCCGGTGGAACGAGGCGTCGATGGATTTGGAAAGCGCCTTGACCGCCGTCGTCTTTGCGAGTCCCGGCACGCCCTCCAATAGAATATGTCCGTCGGAAAGCAAACCGATCAGCAGATATTGAATCATCCGCTTTTGACCGACGATAACTTTACCGATTTCGTTTTCAATGTCTTTAAGGAAACCGCCCTTGGCTTCGATTTCCTCTTTTAACGCGCTGATTTGCTCATAATTCATATATTGAAATTCCTGTGCTACTTTTGGAAATCCTCACATGCTTTTTTGTTGAAGCGTCTTTAGTTCCAAACGCTTTTCAAACGGCAAAAGTTCCTTTCTGTAATACGGTTCAATTATGTAAAAAATTTTTTTATCGAAGAGCGCGCGCTGTCCGTTTTGATTATCAGCGGTAAATCTGTATTATATAAGATCGATGAGTCTTAGAACGCTCTTATTTGTCAACCCATAAAAAATGTCCGATACAGATTCACAACAAGCTAAAAACGCCGAACAGCAAAAGGTCATTCGCAGAATCGAGATAACGATCCCTTCCGGCAAGTCGCCTGAGCGAATCGACGTGTTCCTGACAAGACAGGTCGCGGAACTGACTCGATCAAAAGCGAATCAGCTTATTTCGGACGGGATTCTGAAAGTGGATGGGAATACCGTCAAGCCGTCCTACAAAGTAAAACCCGGCGATTTTATCGAGTTTGAAATCCTGTCCAGACCTCCGCTGGAGCTCGAGCCTGAGGACATTCCGCTGGACGTGGCGTATGAGGACAAATGGCTGCTGGTAATCGACAAACCCGCCGATATGGTCGTGCATCCTGCGCAGGGCAACCGGTCGGGGACTATTGTCAACGCTTTGCTAAACCATTACGGCGAACTTGCCCGGACCGACGATCCCGACCGCCCGGGCATCGTCCACCGGCTCGATAAGGACACGACCGGACTGCTGGTAATCTGCAAGCAGGAACCGGCGCTGTCCAAACTCGCTCAGGCGTTTCGCGAAAGAACTGTCGAGCGG
The DNA here is from genome assembly GCA_964635255.1 of uncultured bacterium. Taxonomy (GTDB): domain Bacteria; phylum Electryoneota; class AABM5-125-24; order Hatepunaeales; family Hatepunaeaceae; genus CAZWOY01. The sequence goes on along the minus strand of CAZWOY010000138.1, from coordinate 6,655 downwards.
GAGTATTATGCAATCGTCTGGTGGAATATGCAAAAGCGAAAGGGAACTATCGACCAACCGATCGGACGGGATCCGCGCGACCGTAAAAAGTACGCCGCAATCCCCGACGGCAAACCGGCGCGCACCCATTGGCAAGAACTGGAGCAATTCGATTTTCTATCGCTCCTGTCGTTCAGACTGGAAACCGGCAGAACCCATCAGATCCGGGTGCACGCTTCGAATGCCGGGCATCCGGTTTTCGGCGACTGCGACTACGGCGGAAGAAACCGGCAGGTGGGAAAACTAAGCTCGGCGCAGCGCAAGGAGGCAGCCGAGTATTTCGATAAAATCAACCGCCAGATGCTCCATGCCAGGACGCTGGGGTTCGCGCATCCCATCACCGGCGAATGGATGAAATTCGAGTCGAACCTGCCGGATGATTTCAAATGGCTCTTAGAGAAGCTTAGGAATATTAAAGAATTGCGAGAACAGAAAATTAAATCGATTTACTAACTCAAGAATGTATAGAAAAGTCGATGCGCGGAGTGTAATCGCACCCGGCTTGTTTTTGTAAATTAATAAGAATCTCAAACATTTTCTTAATATATAAATAACGCTTGACATGGGCAGTCTTCTTTTATATATTAATAGGCGATCGCGGGGTGGAGCAGTCTGGTAGCTCGTCGGGCTCATAACCCGAAGGCCGTGGGTTCAAATCCCTCCCCCGCTACTATGAAACCGGCGTTGAGTTTTTTAACGCCGGTTTTTTTATTGGCTTTCTTCCTTTCATCCTTTCTCCCTTTCTTTCTTAATTTCCATTGACATTATACATTTTTTTTATCTATCTTAAATATATATTCAAACGGATTATTTTCATTTCATAAAAGGAAATCGGAATATGTCGCATAATCCAACAGACATTCTCGATACCATCTTAGAGCGACTCAGATCGCTTGCAACAACGGAAACGATCGTTGGCAAACCCGTGCAGGTCGATAACCTGACGGTCTTGCCGGTCATTAAACTGTCAGTCGGATTCGCATCGGGCGGAGCCGAAGGCAAAGGCGAAAAGGACAAATCCGGAGGAACCGGCACCGTCGGCGGCGGGGGCGGCGGAGCCTCGGTAAATCCGGTGGGATTTATCACTTTCGATGGCGAAAAGGTAAAATTTGTCGCCGTTGGCAAAGGAAAAATCGAAACCCTGTTCGAAACCGTTCCCGAAGTCTTAAAGAAAGTCGGACTTGATATGTCCAAATTTAGCGGAAAAGGCAAAGATAAAAAGGATCAAGACGATAAAGACGAAGAAGAGAAAGGCAAAGGCAAGGGAAAAGGAAAAGGCAATCCCGATAACGATGAAGATAAAGAAGAAGATTAATTTGAACATTTGAAGTTCTTAGTTTTTCTGCGCTTTATCTTGTAATTTTGTCAGAGTATTTGTAAACGCATTTTTGTTTGATTCGCTGGAAAATACAATAATGCTCGTCTTTTCCACATCAAATGATTTACATGATTTCCAGTCGTTCCTGTGACCACAGGAACGACTGGGGCAGTTTTAGACATTTCCCATCCGCCCTTAATGACTGAGACTTTGTCTTTGGCATTTTTTGCGTGTGATAGATAAACGAACATATTTTCCGGAGCGAGAACCATGAACTGGCGTGAAGAATATTTTAACAGGTTTAATGCCTCTCATTTCATAACTCTTATTGCCGTCCTTTTTCTATCCTCGACTGGATTGCTGCAGGCTGGAAAAACCGGGCATTCCACTCAATCGAACGGTAAATCGATAAAGGAAATCCGATCCTTAACAGAAAACCCTGAAAATATTCCGCAATTAAGAATTCCTTATCAAAAAAATTCTCCGTTCCCCTCAAGAGATGAAGGCGAAGCTGAAATACTCTGGCAGGAATTCGACGAAAACGCCATAACGGATAATGTGGTCATATCTGGCGATGGCGGCGTCGTCGCGGTCGGCTTTAGCCTGAATGATGAAAGACTGGAGATCCGATCTGCAGAAAATGGCGAATTGCTGTTGAGTTATGAAGTTGAATCCGGCGCCGGCAACGTCGCTGTCAGCGATAATGGCGAGTATGTAGGCTATTCCGCTTTAAATAACGTCTGGGTATTCAGAAACAATGGCGAACAGCCGGTTTTTAATTTCAACATGGGAGATTATTATCCCGGTCCGATCGCCCTGTCCAACGACGCGCAATATTTATTGACAACCGGAGTAGATCCTGAACAGGAAACAAATCGGGTCTGGGCTTTCAGAAACTTAGCGGATGAACCTGAATGGACCTTTGAAGTCGATCCTGAAGAAGCCTTTGGCTGGTATGGAGTAACGATCGCAAATCAAGCCGGACTGGCAGTAGTGAATGGCAAGTATCATTTGTATGTTCTAAACCTCGAAACCGGGGAGCTCATTTGGGATGAACCAACCTACAATACAGAATCCGGCGCCAGTATCAGCGATGATGGCACGATTATAGCCGCCGGATCGTTGACCGGTCGAGTTCGCGTGTTCGGGTGGAGCCGGGAGAACGGAGAGTACTTTGAACTATGGCATTATAATTTTACGGGAGTCGTATCCAATTGGGTAACTATTTGCGAAGTCTCGCCGGATGGCAGGTGGATCGCCGCCGGCACTCTTGATTTCCTTGAAGAAGACGTACAGGGGCGTTATGCGTTGTTTGACGCCTACGGCGACGGATTGCCGCTGTGGATTTCCGATCCTCTCGGCGATGAAGTTTCTGGTATCGATTTTAGCGCTGACGGTTCAATCATGGCGGTCGTCAATTGGGGAGACGTCGAAAATGGACTGCCGGACCTGCTGGTACATGAAACTCATAATCCCGAACCATTCTACAGGCTCGTAACCCCGGGCTCACTCAGCGGCGTGGATGTTTCGGACAATGGCTCGCGGATTATCGCAGGCGGCAAATCTGTGCATAACCGCGTGTTCGGCAGAGGCGGCAGATATTACTTAATTGAAACCACTCGAACCGGCGGCGGCGTTGCCGGCGCGATTATCGACGCCGATCGCAATCCTGTCGAGAACGTCGAAATTACCGCCGCCAACAATCCATATACGGCTTATTCTGATGCAGACGGCGTTTACAGATTAAGCGTCGAAGTCGATAACGATCACCGCGATGTTGTGGTATATGCCCGTAAGAAAGGATATATGGATGACTGGCAAGCCGCTCGCGTACCCAATAACGAATTAGTTCACGGCATAGACTTTACCTTGCACGAAGCCGATCCGCCGCCTGAAAACCTGGCAGTCAGCCGCGGACAGACCAATTTCATCCATCTGGAATGGACCCCCTATAACGAACAGCGGGCAGGTTATGGGGAAAAACGCCCCGTTCTTGCTGCAACCGGCAAAGCCATCCCAAACGCGGGTATAACTCCCTGGGACAATGGCGGCGATCTGGAAGCTTCTCCCAAACGCGACAATGCATTAGACGCGGAAAGGATAAACATCTATCGTTCCGCTCTGCAAGGCGGTCCCTACAGGCTTATCGCAAGCGTGGACGGGAATCAAAGCCGCTATACAGACCGTCATCGCGTCTTCCCGCAGAGACTTTACCATTACGTAATCACGGCGGATTTCGGCGAAGGCAAGAGCGCTTATTCCGCCGAAGAAACCGGTTGGGTAAATGATGAATTCTTAAATTACGCTCTCGACCTGCAGTCTTTTCAGAATCCGCCTGAAATAGACGGAATCGTCGATGACAATGAATGGCAGGGCGCGCAAGCCATCGACATTTCGGACGTTTATGGATACGATTTACCGGATACAGCCGGATCTGTGACGGCGTACGTCGGTTTCAGCGATCAAGAAGACAAACTATACTTCGGATTCAAGTATCATATCGTCGATGAATTATCGAACCGAATGGGAGTCGGAATTTATATCGACGATGACCGAAACGGTGAATGGACTTACGAACGCCCCGGTTCGGAGGGCAATTACTGGGGATACTGGGTGGATGAAGAACCTAAGCTGACCTATAGATCTCTTAGCGGACCGCCCTACAATTACGATCCTTACCTTGAAATAGAAAATCCCGCTCTGGCTTTCAACGAAAGGCAGGGCGAGGTCGAACTGGAAGTAGCTCTGCCGTTGGGTTTCCACAACGTCGAAGAAATCGCCCTTTACGCACCCGATTATGAAATCGGCTTAGGTATGTTCGCCATGATCCGCGATGAAGAAGAAAATCCGATATTCAACGGCTGGTGGCCCCAGAATTTGTTTTCCATCGTTACGAATCCCTATCAATACGGCGGCGTACATATTCCAGCAGACCTGATCGCGCCGCCGGTTCCACCCGGCGAGTTAGAGGTTTTTCGAGATGAAGACGTTATGGCGCTAAGCTGGACGGATCCGACAATGGCGCTCGACAGCGCGGAGGTCGAAGGATTAGCGGGAATCACGATTAAGCGCAATAATGTCATTATCCATGAAGCTCGACCCGGCGAAGAAAGCTGGTTCGATGAAAACGTGGTCGAATACGGCTGGTACGAATATTCCGCCGCCGGCTGGGTTGTCGATGGCGAGAACCGATTCAGAGGACCCTACACCGATCCGGCCGGCATGTACGCCGTGAGGCAGCCTGACGTTGACATACTTTCGCAGGATGACAGCACGGTCGAAGCTTTTTACATTGTCGATTACGAAGGCGAAGACAATCGATTCGCCGTTAAATATCCGCTTGACGGCGGCGTCGATACTATCGGAGTATATTGGGTTGATTTCATTCCGCATTCGCCCGATCCCATCGACATTTATATTGCGGAAGACGCCAACGGTCAACCGGGCGAGAGAATCGGCGAAACAGCCAGAGCCGCGCCGAATGTTTACGACGAGTTTTACAGATTTCATTTCCCGGGAACGGATCAGCCCCGGATTATAATCGATCCCGATGAAGATAACGCCTGCTGGGTAATCCTGAAATATCTCGGCTCCACCCCCTCCTATCCGGCGATCGGCGTCGATAGAGACGGCAATGACGTCGACCGCAATAAGTACTTCCAGCAAGGCGCGGGATGGCAGGAATTCGCGCCGGGCAGGCTGATGGTAAGGATCGGCGTCGGAAGACCTCCGGCTGTTGTACCGCCGGAGGATGAACCGGAAGTGCGAGAATTTTATTTAGGGCAAAACTATCCAAACCCGTTCAACGCCAAATCGCTGATCCCGATCGGCGTGAACTATCCGGCGGATTTTATGCTAAAAATCTACGCAGCAGATGGCAGATACATAAAGACTATTGACTTTGGGCGCATAAATACCGGATATTTCAATTTATCATTAGACGCAGCCAATTTAACTGCCGGATCATATTTTGCATGGGTTACGGCAAATGCGCAGACTAAAATGATCCGGTTTACGGTCCTAAAATAGCGAGGAGGTTAAAATGAGCCACACTGCAAGGCGTAACATCAGGCTCCTGCTTACTGTGATTCATTTAATCCTTCAGATCTTAATGAGCTATTATGTGTTCTCGGTTTTGGGCGACAGATTTCTGGTCGATGAAAATCGGCATTTGCAGATCATATTCGATGCTTTGAAAACGTTTGTCGCAATGTTCGGTTTATTTGCGATTTATTATTCGCTCATGCAACTGCTAAGCCGGAGGAACCAGCCGGTTTCGCATTCGCACAAATAGCCTCAGATGATCTGAGGATTGATTTAATTAATCGGTAAACTTGATTAACCGCTCAGCGCAACTTATATTATGAAGCGCAATCTTAGCTCTGAATTCAATAGCTTTAAATTTTTAAATCGATCGCCGAGGTGGTGAAATTGGTAGACGCAGCGGACTCAAAATCCGCCGGCCTTCGGGCCATGGGGGTTCGATTCCCCCCCTCGGCACCAAAAATAATACTCGACTTTTTTAATTTTCTGCTTAGATTTCTGACGGTTCCGCCTTACTTGGAAATGGTTGTGAAAGAGTTAAATTCGATATTTGTGTAAAATTTTCTTGCACCCCCCCTTTACAGTTTAATATAATAATATTAATGACTTGCATTTTAGGACTGCTTTAGGGTGCAAATTTTCATTACACACCTAAGATAATAAATTTAAAGACTTACGTTTTTTTGTACAATTTTCTTTACACTTTAGTTCAAAAAAAGCATCAATATTTATGCTATGTATAATATATTTAGGCGTAACTAAATTAGCAAATAATTGATTGTATGGTACTTAAGAAACAAAACTTATGATGGTATAATATTTGTAATACGATTAAATGAAAAGCAATTCAAAATCGGATAGATGTACGCTACTCAAGATTGGAATTTGATATCGTGAATTTTAAAATCCGCAATTTTAGACTTCTAAACGTCAGCGTTAAAGTTTGGTTTGCAGCTTTTTTCATTCTGTCGTTCATGACGCTGTTAGGTTCTCCGCATATTTCTTTCGCCCAGACCGAATTCGAGGGCGACGTATCCGGCGAGTGGGATCCGGAAGGCAGTCCGTATATTCAGGTTGGGAATGCCGTTATCCCGCAGGATGAAAGCCTGCGCATTCTGCCCGGCGTCGAAATTATCTTGGGCGAGGATATGGAGCTAACCTGCAACGGACTCCTGACCGCCATCGGCAATGAGGAAGACACTATCCGTTTTCATCCGCCTGAAGGTGAACTTGGCGGCGTTATCCGCCTCAATT
>CAZWOY010000137.1:0-9472 GCA_964635255.1 uncultured bacterium | reverse complement strand
AATCATTTTTTATTCCTGTATATAAAATTAGATTGTATTTTTGAGTAATGTGTAAAGTCACAAAACATTTTTCGCGGATAAAAAATCCGCAGCCATAAGTTAATTTCGCTCCGTCATTCGTTCCTTCGCAAGAATGACAAAGTGAAAACTTGTTATACGTTAATCAAGTTTAAAGTCTTGTAAAAAGGAAACACACCGATTTGAAGAAGAACACGTTAATTACAAAAAACAACATTGCTGAGATACTTCCGTTGACGCCTCTGCAGGAAGGGATGCTCTTTCATTCGTTAATGGATAAAAACAATCGGGCTTATGTTCAGCAGATGAATTTACATATTCAGGGATCATTGGATATCGATTGCCTGATCGAAAGTTGGAATCTCATTTTGAAGCGTCATGAAGCGTTAAGAACCGCTTTTCAATCCAATAAGAACAAGACGCCCGTGCAGATCATACTGAAGGAAAACGAGTTAGAATATAAGTATATCGACTTGACAGGCAATCCGAACCAAGCCGGACTAATCGAAAAATACCGTTTGGCAGACCGGACGAATTATCTCGATCTTTCCAAGGGCGAGACGATGCGACTCTTAATTATGAAGGTCGGAACTCGCGAATATAAAATCTGTTGGACGTTTCACCATATCCTCATGGACGGCTGGTGCGCGGGAATCGTTCACAAAGAATTGTATGATGTTTACAATTCCTATATGCATAGCCGCCCGGTCGCGCTCCCTCCGCCGCTTGAGTATAGGAAATTTATTCAGTGGATTCATAAACAGGACCGCGGGAAGAGCCGGGAGTTCTGGCAGCGTTCCCTCGATGGCTGCGAAAAAGCCGCCATTCTGCCAACGACGCCGGAACGGCTTAATGAACAGGATTACGATCTTGGCGTCCATTGGACAAATATCGGTAAAGCGAACATCGACAGGCTAAATGAAATGTCCGCTTTGCATAATATAACGCCGAACGCTATCATAAATTCAATCTGGGCGCTGCTGGTTTCGAAATACAACGATTCAAGCGACGTCGTTTTTGGTTGGACTTTATCCATTCGACCGTCGGAAATCGCCGAAATTGAACGGATGGTCGGATTGATGATAAACACTATTCCCTTTAGGGTGCAAATCGATGACGACGATACGCTGCCGCATTTAGCCAAGAAGAACCATAATGCCGCTATATTGCTTAGACAGCATTCTTATTGCCCGCTGCCCGATATTTTGGCATTATCGCCGATGAAGGAAAATTTATTCAACCACATCCTGGTTTTTGAAAACCTGCCTAAAAGCGCTTTGGACAATAAGGCGGAATTCGTTCCCGGCGTGGAAATCCTTGCGTCGAATATGCACGAACAAACTCACTATGATCTGGAACTGACTATCTTCCCCGGCGAAGAATTCAATCTGCGGTTTTCCTTTAATAAAAATAAATATTCAGAAGACGACTTCAGGCGAGTGGGCGAACATTTTCGAAATGCGCTGGGAATTTGTATCAATAATCCTGAACAACCTCTATCACAACTCGATATAATCCACGACGAAGAAAAAGATCTGATTCTGAACCGCCTGAGCGGCTATTCCGAACCGAAAATCGAATCCACCGGCAGCCTGATTGAAATGATTGCCCGCTCCGCGCAGCGGACTCCGATGAAAAAGGCGGTCATGAATGCTGTGGAAAGCCTGTCTTACAAGCAATTATCAGAAATAACCAATGCTATTGCCAACGAAATTATCGCAAATATTAATAATCCTGAAAAAGGTCTTTCAGCTCTCATTATCCCGCGCAGCAAGTGGATGGTTTTGGGCATGATCGGCTCATGGAAAGCCGGTTTAGCCTATGTCCCCATCGATCCGGACTACCCGCAGGAACGGATTGGCTTCATATTGGAACAAACGACTCCCAAAGCGATACTGACCTGCGCCGATCAAATTGAAAAACTGAGTTTCATTAAAAACAGTCCGTTAATAGCGATCGATCAAATCGACCGGATCGACCAGTCGCCGCCGGAAATAAACGTCGATAAGGACGATTTGGCTTATGTGATCTTTACTTCAGGCTCAACGGGCGCTCCGAAAGGCGTTAAGATCGCTCATAAAAACCTGGCGTCCTTTGCGCCGAATTTAACCGATCGGTTTAATCTCGAATCGAGCGACGTCTTTTTGGCGGCTACGACATATACGTTCGACATATCCACACTCGAACTGATTCTGCCATTAGCGACAGGCATGACTGTCTATATCGCTGATGAAAGGGAAATCAACAATCCCGATAGATTTAAGGAATTGATCGGAAACGTTTGCAACGTCCTGCAAATAACGCCTTCGCATTTAAGACTGCTGTTGGACGATCTTGGAATTGCCTTTACGGACGGCTTAAAGACTCTGCTTGTCGGCGGCGAACCGATACCTTATGATTTATATAAGACTCTGGCAGGGATAAAGGAAACGGCGGTATTCAACGTTTACGGTCCGACGGAAACGACAATTTGGTCAACTGCAAAACGGATCGAAGACGAGCGGCTGGTCATTGGAAAACCGCTGATTAATGAAACCGTTTATATTCTTGACAGTAAATTCAAACCCGCGCCTGTCGGAGTTGAGGGCGACATTTACATCGGAGGCGACGGCGTCGGCGACGGCTATCGCAAACGCCCGGATTTGACAGAACAAGCTTTCTTCAAGAATCCATTCGGTCATTCTGAGAAGATGTATCTAACGGGCGATCGAGGCAAGTTTTTACCGAACGGCGACGTCGAATTTTTAGGCCGCGCGGATTATCAGATAAAAGTTCGCGGCTTTCGCGTCGAACCGGGAGAAATCGAACATCGCATTATCGAATATCCCGGCGTTAATAATTGCGTGGTCGTCAAGGGAACGGGCGATTTTTCAGAAGACCTGATCGCTTATTACACCGGCGAAGAAATAGCCGATAAAGCGGCTCTTAAGGCCCATCTGAAGAAATTCCTTACCGATTACATGATCCCGACTCGCTTTGTCCATCTCGAACGATTCCCACTTTTGATCAGCGGTAAAATCAACCGTAAAGCGCTCCCCGCTCCTCAGCAGGTAAAACGAAAGCAAAAAGCCAAAACCTCTAAGAAGGCGAACCAGTTAAAATTGGAACAGCTCTATCGGGATGCGCTAAAGATCGAGAACATAGACTGGGACGACAGCTTCTTCGATCTTGGCGGCCACAGCCTTAAAGCGATGCGGTTGGCGGCGGCGGTTCGCAAAGAATTCATGATCGATCTGGAGTTGCAGGATTTGTTCGACCACCCGACGCTCAACAGATTATATCGTTTCATCGCCGGCAAAAAACCTTCCGATATCCCTTGGATTACGGCTGTCGAAAAACAGCCAAGCTACCCGCTTTCTCATTCGCAGCGTCAGATCTGGATGATCGACCAGATCAACCAAGGCTCGGCGGAATACAACATGCCCAGCGCCATCCGAATCGATAAAGACGTGGACGCCGAAATTCTCGCCAGGGCAATAACCCGGCTCGCAGGCAGGCATGAAACGCTCAGAACCTGCTTCAGACTAATCGATAACGAACCGCGTCAATTCGTCAACGAATCCGCCGGGCTCGATTTTGAAACCATCGATCTTGCCGATTGCGAAGACGCAAATGACCGGGCGCTAAAAGCTATACATACGGATGCGCAAACGCCATTCGCTTTAGACTCGGCGCCGTTGTTCAGAGTAAAATTGTACAAGCTTGGCGGTTCATCCGTTTTATATCTGAACATTCATCACATTATCTCCGATGAACAATCGGTCGAGGTTTTCTTCGAGGAATTGCTCAGAATTTACCGATCGCTGCAGGCGCCTGAATCGGAACCGCCGCCGGACATGCAGATACAATATAAAGATTATTCCGTATGGCAGCGGCAGTTTATCCAATCGAAACCGTTTCAAAAGTATGAGAAATATTGGCTGAACCGCTTCTCAAAAATCCCCGAGCCCTTGAAACTGCCGGCGGATTATGTGCAAATTCGAAAGAATTTAAACACAGCAGGTACGGTAAGCGCATCTATTGACAGCAGTCTATCTGAAAAAGTACGCGATTATATCAGGGAGCGGAATGTAACGCCGTTCATGTATCTGTTAGCCGCTGTAAATGTTCTCCTCTATAAATACACATCCCAGTCGGATCTAGTCATCGGTTTGCCCGCAAGCCTGCGGATCCATCCCGAGCTGGAAAACCAGATCGGATACTACGTGAACACGCTTGCGATTAGGAACACAATCGAAGGCTGGACAACGTTTCCGGAATTTCTGAAGAAAGTGCGAATCGAAACCACTCGCGCCCAGGACAACCATCTTTACCCATTCGATCTACTGATAGAAAAACTGGGCGTCAATCGCGACGAACGGCGAAATCCATTGTTCAACGTTATGGTAGTATTCGAAGAAAGCGCAGATGATTCTTGGTGGGAGGGCGACTATCAAATTGAGACAATTCCAATCAGAGAACAGTCCGGCAAATTTGATCTCGTTTTTCAATTTAAATGGTCTTCACAAGGGCTTAAAGCCGGCGTCAACTATAATAAAGCGTTATTTGAATCCGGCTCGATCGACAGAGCGCTTTCGCATTTTGTCGAATTGAACCGGAGTATAATAACCGGCGATCAGTTATCGATCGACAGGTTGAAGTACATGCCAGATGATGAATTAGAAAAAGTAACGACTCGATTTAACTCGGAACGCATCCCCGTTCCCGATAAAGACCTCGTCGAAATTATCGAATATCGCGCAAAAACACATCCTGACAGCCCTGCCGTTAAGTTTGAAGACAGGACGCTGACCTTCAGCGAATTGAACGACTGGGCGAACCAGGTCGCGCATAACTTGATAAATGCGGTTGACATACAGGCGGATGACATTATACCGGTGTTGATGCGCCGCTCAGACAGCGCCATTGCCGCGGTTTTGGGAGTTTTAAAGACGGGCGCCGCGTTCCTGCCGCTGGATGCGGATCTGCCGGCTAAAAGGATAGAGTATATTTTGAACGATTGCGATTGCAAGGTTCTGGTCAAATCACCTCCTCTTAATCCTCCTCTGCAAATAGCGAGTGGGGAAACGGATCCCGCGAACTCAATCAAAATTATCGACGTTGAAACCTTCACCCGCCGGAATTTGCCAAATCTTGAACGAAACTCAAACGGCGGCGATTTGGCTTACATGATCTACACCTCCGGCACAACCGGAGAACCGAAAGGCGTGATGATCGAACGCCGCAGCATTCTCACGACAGTTCTGGGACAAGGAATGCGGATGGGGATAACAAGCGCAGACACGATACTCCAGTTTTCCTCGCTCAGTTTTGACGCCTCGGCAATGGAAATATTTCTGGGATTGCTGCACGGAGCTTGTCTCGTCCCGGTTGGCAAAGACGCGGTCATGGACCCCGATTTGTTTGAGCGGACTTTAGATAAATACCGCGTAACGGCGGCGACTTTGCCTCCGGGATATATTGCCTCGCTGCGAAAAGGCTGCCTGAAAAAACTGCGGGTTTTAGCGTCGGTTGCTGAGAACGCCCGAGTGGAAGACGCCGCCTATTATGGAGATTTTCTCAGGTACTGCAATGGATACGGTCCTACCGAGGCGGCGGTGTGCAGCGCCTTTTACGCCTATGATTCCAGTTCGGCGGTAAATGCCGTTCCAATTGGAAAACCGCTGCCCAATACCAGAATATACATATTGGATAAAAACCAGCAGCCGGTCCCGATAGGAACGCCGGGCGAGATTTACATCGGCGGCGATAACGTCGCGCGGGGCTATTATAAGCGGAAAACACTCACCGAAGAGCGTTTTATTCCCGATCCTTTCGATCCTGAGGTCCGGCTGTTTAAATCGGGCGATATGGGAAAATGGCTGCCGGATGGGAATATCCTGTATCTGGATCGTGCGGATGACATGGTAAAAATCAGGGGTTTCCGCATCGAACCGAAAGAGGTTGAAACAACGCTAAACAGCTATCGATTTGTGGAGAGGTCGGTAGTTGTCGCTCGTTCGAAAGGCGCGGAAAAAACGCTGTTCGCCTACCTGATAGCAAAACCGGAACTATCGGTTGAGCGGCTAAAAAAATACCTTCGGGAAAGACTGCCGGGGTACATGATTCCCTCGCGGTTTATTAAGGTCGATAGTTTTCCGTTGACCGAAAATGGCAAAATCGACAGGGACGCTTTGCCGGATCCTTCCGAGGAGGTTCGGACGGCTGTCAAAGATTTGAAACCTTTAAGTGAAACCGAGCGGAAACTGGCGGACCTGTGGAGGAAAATCCTGGAACTGGATTCTGTCAATCCCACCGATAGTTTCTTCGAAATCGGCGGCAATTCGCTGACGGCAATACAGATGGTTCAAGCAATAAAATCGGATTTCAGCGTTTCAGCATCGGCAAAGGACTTGTTCGGCTATCAAACGATCCGCCAAATGTCTGAATTTATCGATGAACAGAGAAAAAGTTCTGATGAAGAGAACTTGCAGTCCTTCAGCGATAAACCGCCGAAACCAACCGCTTCCGAAGAGGATAGAAAATTCCTGCGGATCACGGGACAGCGGCTGGAAAAACTGATCGAAACCAATGAACTGCCGCATTTGGACGCAGCGGCATTCGGATATTTTACCGAGGAAATATTAGTCCATACAAAAATGACCGCCGGCGAATTCTTATCGCGGATTGCAAAAGAACCGATACTCAGCGATGTGATCGAGACGCCGCTGGGCGTAATCGGGTATGTTATACTGCCCCGGTTTACCGAGACGATTTACAAAGACAAAGACGAACTGCTGAAAGAAATCAATCAAGCTGTAAACCTTTCCGAATGTCTTGGCGCAAAATCGATTTCACTGACTGGACTTATTCCTTCGGCAACGAATTACGGAAAAGACATTCTCGATTCAGTTGGAACTGATTTGATAACTACAGGGCATGCGACCACCATCGGAACTATACTTATGCAGGTCGATAAAGCGTCAGCGGAAACGAAACGGTCGTTAGAAAACGAAACTGTAGCCGCGCTGGGATTGGGATCGGTCGGATCCGTTTTCATTCAATCGATGCTGAAAGTTTTTCCTCATCCGGCAAAAATTATCTTATGCGATATTTTTAACAAGCGCGGCCATCTTGAGGAATTGCGTGAAATGATTATGTCAGAGAATCTTTATAATGGCGAGATCGAAATACTTTTTTCAAACCCCTATCCGCCGGCTGAGTTTTATGAATCTCGCTTTATTATCGGCGCTGCAAATGTGCCTGATATTCTAATGATCGATAACTTAAAGCCGGGTTCGATTTTAATCGACGATTCCGGACCTCACTGTTTTAATCTGGGAGCCGCGGTTAGACGAATACAGGAAAAATCCGACATTTTAATCACGGAAGGCGGAACGCTGCATATTCCGGAAAACCTCAAAGTCGCTGCGTATCTTCCGCGGCAAATGCAAGATATTTACGCCGCCGCCGGCGCTCAACCATACCAGGGATTCAATCCGCGCCATCTTACCGGATGCGTGTTATCATCCGCGCTCACCCTAAAAGATAAAAAAATTAAGCCGACGGTAGGAATTCCATTAGCGGAGGATTGCGTAATGAACTATCAGGCGTTAAAGAAATACGGATTTACAGGCGCAGAATTTCATTTTGGAAGTTATGTTCATGAGGATGGATTTGTGAATGCATTTATCGGTAATCGCTCATGAAGCGAGCTTCGCCGCGGAACACGAAAATTGCTGGTTTAATCGCATTGAGTGCGAGCTTCAGCGCGTACCTGGGCGCATCATGCGCGCTGAAGCGCGCACTCAATATGATAATGCCAAGATTCTATCAAAAACTTGTAATAATTTTAATATGTACCAGAATATATTAAAAAACAGTTGCCTTGTAAACTACATTTATTTAGTTTACGGTTGATAAATTTAACCTTTAAAATAAGAGGAGCTCTTACGATGAAAGGATTGAAAACGTTCCTGTTTTTGGTTATACCTCTACTTTTCCTGTTAGGATGCGAGGAGGAAATAGTCAATGAGAATCCATACGAAGAAAGTGGAAGCCATGCTGGGGTAACTGACCAGTTAGAGGCGGCGGTAAAACAAGCTGTAAAAGATTACGGAGTTGCGGGCGCCGCCGTCGGAATTAAGTTTGCGGATGACGATCAGTTATGGATTGGGACTGAGGGAAAGGCAAACCTGATGTTCGACGTCCCATTGGAATGGAATGATCGCTTTAAAATTGCCAGTATTACAAAAACCTTCACCGCAACAGCGGCGCTGTTAATGGTAAAGGATGGCGCTATGGATCTTGACGGCAAGGTAAAGGACTACTTGCCGGCCGAATTGCTTCAATATGTGCCTTCTACGGCAACGGTGAGTTATGATACTGTAATTACGGTCAGGCAATTGCTGAACCACACATGTGGAATTATTAATTTCACAGTGATACCGGAATTCAATCGAGTTCAGCAAGCCAGTTACGCTAACTGGGTATGGCAGCCGGTTGATTTTCTGATGATGACCGCGGACAGTCTGGTTCATGAGCCGGGAGCAAGGTGGAATTACTGCAATACCGGATATATTTACTTGCAGCTTATGATAGAGAACGTTTCCGGAAAATCGTTCGGTGAGGTTTTGGAAACCCGCATATTCCAGCCGCTTGGTCTCACGGCAACCGAATATACGACAACGGTAAATCCGCCGGATCTTGCCAACGGATATTGGGATTTTGACGGAAACGGAGAGCTCGATCCTTTCAATGACGTAACAAATGCGAATCCGAGTATGGCTTATGCAGCCGGTTCTATCGTCTCGAATATACCGGATATGATAACCTGGATGGAAGAACTCGCTGCAGGTACATTGATTGGAGCGGAGCTTCAGACGGAAAGAACAAACGGTCTCCCAATCCTGAGTTTTGAAACCGGCGAGATCGGAACGCTTGGCGATCCCCCGATACCCGCCGCGGTTGGATTAGGCTTGTATGATGAATATGGAGTTATGACAGGAGGCGTTGGCGGCTCCGGTCATTATTGGGGACATGCCGGTTCCATCGACGGCTATAAGGCGGGATTGTTCAAAGACCAGTTTGGTAATATTATAGCGGTTTGCGTAAATGGCACTAATCCATTGCACAATTTACCGGATCGCTGCATGCACAGCACGGCGACTGAAATTCGTTTCTTAATTAACGAAATTCTAACGTCCTATTTCGGCTCTGCGCCAGCATCGGCTCCCATGATAATTCCCGATTCTGACCTGATGCGCGCATACTACAAGGACCTGGAATCGTACTAAGCGTCTCTGGTTCTCTGTAAAATAACGACCATTTCAGTCAGGCAGGCGTCCCTTGGCGCTTAAATAAGAAAAAACAATCGGGACAGGGTGGCATGGGTTTTTCGTAAAGGCGTCAGCTTGCAGACGAGGGCGTCAGCTTGCAGACGAGGGCGTCAGCTTGCAGACGAGGGCGTCTGCAA
>CAZWOY010000136.1:0-9508 GCA_964635255.1 uncultured bacterium | reverse complement strand
TTCGCTGGAATGACTGCCCGTGGGCAAAATGTCGAACAAGAGTGTTCGACCTACTTTTTTCATGTTCCATGGCGAAGCTCCCTTCATGGGCAATTACGGGATAAATCCAAAAAATCCAATGCACAGACAAGACCAATTGAGACATATCTCCGAAGCGACGGAACCGGAAATCGACGCCGCTCTCAAGAAATGCGCTGCGATTTCACGGAAAGCCGCCGGGAATTTTTATTATGCCTTTATCTTCCTGCCCAAAGAAAAACGGCGGGGGATCCAGGCTCTTTACGCTTTCCTGCGAGCCGGAGACGATGCTGCAGACGATCCGGATCTGGACAATCACAACGCTTTGGCAAGCCTTAGGAAAAAGCTTGATCGATGTTTTAAAGGGTATTATACCGGCTATAAAACCTTAGCCTTAGCCTGGGCAAATCAACGATTTGACTTCACAAAGGAACATTTCGAGGATATGTTTCGCGGCTTAGAATCAGATCTGGCCGGAGAACGATATGAGACATTCGAGGATACGCGAAACTATTGTTACCGAGTGGCGTCGACCGTCGGGCTGCTGTGCCTGAAGATATTCGGCGCCGATACGGAAGAATCGCGAAAGTTCGCTGTCGATCTGGGAATCGCCATGCAGTTGACGAACATCCTCAGAGACATAAAGGAAGATTGGGACCAAGGCAGAATCTATCTGCCGCAGGAAGATCTAAAAAAGTTCGATTTGCAGAGTGAAAACTTGTTTTTACCGGAAAACCAAGCTAACTTTAAAAAACTTGTGTTATTTGAAGTTGAACGCGCTGAGGATTATTTTCAAAACGCCGGCGCTTATTTCCCGTATCAATTGAAAAGAAAGCTCTTTGCGGCACAGATAATGGGCGCTATCTACCGCTCGATACTCAAACGGATTAAAAGCAGCGACGATTTTACAAAGCGAGTCGAACTTAGCCGGCGGGAAAAATTGGCGATTGGGTATGAAATAATCAGAAACAAAACCAAGTAAGTCGAACAAAAACATGTTCGACGCCCGCGGAGCGATTGCCAACTGCGGCCAAGCGGCGAGAATGAATGCATAGGCGGTCATTCCCGCCTGCTTGGGAGTGAATGTACTCATGAAAAATTTTCTGAAATGTGTGAAAAATATCTACTTTGCATTCTAATCGTTCTTGCATTCTATAATATTTCTGGTTACATTAGTTTGAAGGAATTTTGCTTTCTTCAACCGCTTAAGTTTTTAGAAAACATGTTTTAGCAGGAGTTTCCAATGGATAGTGTATGGAAAAAAATAGTGCTTGTTTTGTTCGCCTGGATGATTGTGCTGGGAATGTTCGCCCCGGTTTCGCACGCCGTATGGCATACGTTCCTCGATGAGCATTTCAATAAGGACCAGCAGAACCCAAACCTGCGCTGGCCTTGGTACACAGATTTAAGAAACGGAATCCGGTGGCATTGGAATCCCTGGCCTCCGCATTTCCGCGCTGAGAATCCGCCGCCGCGCCCATCCGATTACTGCTGGGGAATTCAAGATCACATATTCTGTTCCCGCGTACTGCCTAACGATCCGATTCAGCAGGCATTGTGGTGCGCATACACCAACGTAAGAAATGTTGACGAACCACGCTGGCCTGAGGATGATGATTACGAAAACAATCAGAATGCCTGGGTATGGTGGGGACCAGCGGATCTAAGCAACGCTGTCGCTGCGGCTGTAACCTATTGGGTATATCTTGATATCGATCATTACGCCTACGATTCCCTGAGTTGCATTGCCACCAACGAATACGGCTTGCTTCGAACGCAAGGCGACGATTTTTTTGATAACGTGCCGGTCGGCAGATCCTATTCTGTAAATATAGGTCGCGACTGGACATGGCAGTATTTTTATCTCGATTCGCTTGTCGTAGCCGGCGATGATGACGAGTACGTCAGCATGTTGGGCGAAGAAGAGGTCTATATCGGTTTCGTCTGGCATTCAAACCGGTTTGAAGTAGCGGGCAAGGGCGCATTTATCGACGACGTCATTTTTAGCTGGGACGACGGATTGTTCGATCTCGTGCCTATCGAAGCGGAAATCGGCTATCCGATAAACGAGGATTCGACCGATTGGACCGATGAGTCGCCGGATGCAGGCGATATCGTTAAGTTTAGGATGCAGTTCAGAGCGATCGGCGTCGGTGAAACTCCTGAGTTTACTGTGCAGTGTTTTCTCGATGACTCGACTTTTTCGCGAGCCGACTCGCTGTTAATCCATTCACAGGTTTTTCAGGTTGAAGGAAGCGATACTACCGTTCATACGGTCGAAGCCGATACGCTTTACGAAGTCGTTCACGGCAGGCACAGCGTCAGGTGGGAAGTGGACGTTCCCATAGACGACGGCGGCGAAGTTGAAGAAGGCAACGAAGAAAACAATGACCTTGCCAGGAACTTTAACGTTGTTTACAATCCGCCGCCAACATTCGTCATGGAAGAACCATCTGAAGATTCGACGCGCATTAATGGAATCGAATCCGCCCTGATACAATGGAGTCTCGAAGATACGATTCAATCGGACAGATTCCGGGTGATTCTTTATTGGACGGAGGATACGACCGGATTAGCCGAAAATCCTGAATTGTTGGACGATTATGGCTACATAGGCGTCAATCCCGACGTAGCGGAAGGACGAGGCAATTATGTCTGGCCGGCGACCGGAGGCAGATTAGGCGGCTACACCTCCGTCGTCGATTCGGGAGCTGTCTTTTGGGTCGTCGGCATCGCGCTCGACAATTTCCCAAACACGGTTCTTTCTGTTTCACCCGGCAGGTTCTGGTTCGACCCCGAAGAGGAAAGCGCACCCAACATCTCAAAACTGCCGGTTAAAATGGAACTGTCAAGTGCATTTCCTAATCCGTTCAACGAAACCATAATGCTGCATTACGGCATTACGGTTAACGGCTATACCGAGATTAACGTGTTTGATATGTCGGGCAGGATTGTCGATACTGTTTACAAAGGCAATCTTTCTGCTGGATATCACAGCAGTTCCTGGACGCCCGCAAACACTCCGGCGGGAATTTACATCGTTAAATTGAAATCCGGCAAACATACGGATCTTCAAAAAATCATTTATATGCCATAGACTGCCGGTTCTCTATTGGCATTTAGTGAATTTTTTTTTAACTTACTAATTGATGCATAAGGTTTTGCGCCTCATGCAGGATTTTTGACATGCAAAACATGCAATCGAGGAGATAAAATGAAATTTGGACGAGCAAAAATACTTTTGATCGTTTTAACCGCATTCTTGGCGATAGGAATGCTGTCAAATCCCGTTCAGGCGGTTTGGCATACTTTTTTGGATGAACATTTCAACAAAGATCAGCAAAACCCGAACCTGAGATGGCCCTGGTTTACCGATCTGAGAAACGGAATCCGCTGGCACTGGAATCCATTTCCCGGTCATTTCCGCTGGGAAGATAACCGAACCGAGAACTGCTGGGGAATTCAAGACTATATCTTTAATTCCAGGATTCTGCCAAACGATCCAATACAGCAGGCGCTCTGGTGCGCATACACAACCAGGAATCCCAATGAACCACGCTGGCCCGAAGATGACGATTACATGCATAATCAAAATGCCTGGGTCTGGTGGGGAGCTGTCAATTTAAGCGATGCTGTTTCCGCTGTCGTAACCTACTGGGCTTACATAGATCTCGATCATTTCGCGCGTGATTCGCTAAGTTGCGTAGCGGTAAATAATCCTGATCTTCTCACGATGGATGACGACCCAAGAACTCGAGATGTAAATGAGTTCTTTGAGAATATTCCAATAGGAAGGTCTTACGCCCATCGAATCAACGACGATTGGACGTGGCAGTATTTCTATCTTGACTCTTTGATCTTAGCCGGTGAGGATACGATTAGCTACTTGGGCGAAGAAGAGGTTTACATCGCTTTCGTCTGGCATTCCGACCGATTTGCAATCGAGGGGAAGGGCGCGTTTATCGATGACGTTATCTTCGCCTGGGATGATGGATTGTTCGATCTTGTGCCTATCGAAGCGCATTTAGGCTATCCGATCAACGAGGATTCGACGGAATGGAGCGATGAATCGCCGGATGAAGGCGACTTGATCAAATTCAGAATGCAATTTATGGCGATCGGCGTCGGGGAGACGCCTGAATTTGAAGTTAAATGCTTTCTGGATGACACAACCTACGCCCGCGAAGATTCGCTGTTAATCCATTCGCAGGCATTTCAAGTGGAAGGAAGCGACACAACCGTGCACACCGTCGAAGCCGATACGACCTGGGAAGTTGGCCACGGAAGGCATGTTGTCCGGTGGGAAATCGACGTGCCTATAGATGAAGGCGGAGAGGTTGAAGAAGGCAACGAAGATAACAACAGCATAAGACGAGCGTTTAATGTAACCTTTAACCCGCCTCCGACATTTGCACTCGAAGAACCGGCGGAGGATTCGGTGCGAATCGATGGAATCGAGGATGCGCTGATTCAGTGGAGTTTAGAGGATACTTTACAAGAAGATGGTTTCAGAGTAATCTTATACTGGACGGATGACACGACCGGATTAGCCGAAAATCCCGAACTTCTGGATGATTATGGTTACATCGGCGTCAATCCGAATGTATCGGAAGGTCGCGGGAATTATGAATGGCCCCCTGAAGGAGGAAGATTAGGCGGTTACGTCGATTATGTCGAACCCGGAACTGTATTCTGGGTGGTAGGCATAGCGATGGATGATTTTCCGAATACGGTAATGTCCGTCTCACCAGGGAGATTCTGGTTCGATCCGGAAGAACAAGGCGTTCAAAATGATTCGAAACTCCCCGAGAAATTTGAGATTTCCACGGCATATCCCAATCCGTTCAACGATATGGTTATGCTGCATTATGGACTTCCAACAGCCGGCGCCGCGGCGATAAACGTATTCGATATGTCGGGCCGGCTGATTGAGAACCTTTACAACGGCAACCAAACAGCCGGATGCCACAGCATATCATGGCGACCGGACAACAATACCGCCGGGGTTTATCTCATTCAATTGAAATCCGGCGATCAAACGTCCATGCAAAAGGTAGTTTATATGCCGTAATCCTTTCGTTTGGCCGTCAGGCGAAGACGCCTGACAGCCAACCGATTCCAGCAAAAGCGGGAGTCTCACGCCGCCCTTATGCAAAGGAGATTCCCGCCTGCGCTGGAATGATATCTTTAAAGGCTTTGCGCGTTGCGCCTTAAACAACGAGCCGTAATTTTGTTTTGCACAAACATGTTTCCGCATAGAATATCAAATGATTTTGGAGGAGAAAGAAATGAAAAGTCAAACGAACTGCTTCATTTTTCTCGCACTTTTTCTCATTGGCTTGGCGCTACTGTCAACAGCCAAACCTTCTTTCGCTATCTGGCGATCGTTTCTTGACGAAGATTTCAACAGAGACCAGCAGATCCCCGACCAGAGATGGCCCTGGATGACCGATCTAAGGCGCGGCATTCGCTGGCATTGGAATCCACAACCGGCGCATAGACTCAGCGAAGGCGCCGAAAGGTCGAACTATTGCTGGGGATTGCAGGATCTGATTTACAACCGGAATATCACGCCGGCGGCTGAAATCCAGCAAGCCCTGTGGTGCGCCTTCACAAACCTGAACAATCCCAATCAGCCTCGCTGGCCCGATGAAGACGATTATGAAAACAATCAAAACGCCTGGGTATGGTGGGGCCCAGTCAGTCTTTCGGACGCTGTGCGAGCGGGAGTGTCTTTCTGGATGCTGCTCGATCTGGATCATTTTGCTCGAGATTCGCTGAGCGCTTTCGCCGTTAACCGCGATCCCGCGGATTTAATCGATGAAGACTTCTTCGAAAATGTGCCTATTGGCAGATCCTATTCAGTATCGATAGCTGAGGATTGGGTGCAGCAAACCTTCTATCTGGACTCGCTTGTTTTGGCGGGCGATGAAGAAAACCTCGTCAGCATGTTGGGCGAAGAGGAAGTTTGGATCGGATTTGTCTGGCAATCGGACAACTGGGAAATCGCCGGAAAAGGCGCGTTTATCGACGACGTCAATTTTAGCTGGGACGATGGTTTGTTCGATATCTATCCACTCGATCAATATTTCGGGTATCGAATGAACGGCGACTCGACGCGCTGGATGCACGTAACGCCTCAATTCGAGGAGGAAGTCAGATTCCGCTGCGATTACGAGGTAAGAGGGCGCGGCGAAACGCCTGAGTTTACGATAAACTGCTATGTCGATGAAGAGCTCTTTTACAGCGAAGCGGTAGTTCGCGAAGGCGACCAGGAAGGATTTTTCACTGCCGAAACCGATGAATTCTGGACGGCGGCGCCGAATTCTCACACTGTCAGGTGGGAACTCGACACTCCGCTGGATGAAAATGGCGCCGTTGAAGAAAGCGTCGAAAATAATAACATGATCGACACGACCTTCAATGTTCCTTATAATCCCCCTCCAAGATTTACGATTTTAGAACCTGATTCAAAAACAGAATTGGATGGACGGAGGGACGCGGTTATTTCCTGGACGATCGCAGATTCTCTTGATGATGAAGAATTTGTAGTGCAGTTATTCTGGGCGGATGACACCGCTGGATTTGCAGAATCTCCGGAATCGGTCATAGACGCCAATATAGATAATTTTATCGGCGCCGATTACGGCGCCGGTCGCGGAGAAGCAAACCTGGCCTGGAGTTGGCGGGATTATATACAGGCGCTGGATTTGGATAGTCAAGTTCATATCATCGGATTCGCCCACGATGGATTTGCCGGCAATTATTCTTATTCCGTTTCAGAAGGAACTTTTGTTTATTCGCTTAAAGTCAACAAAATCGATGATAAGGTTCCCGAATCTTTCGGGATCGGCTCGGTATATCCTAATCCATTTAACGATGCGATATCGTTGAATTTTGCGATTAAGAATCCCGGGAAAACAACCTTGAGTATTTACGACATGTCGGGCAAGCTGGTTAGCGGATTATTCGAACAGGAAATTAGCGCCGGAGACTACAACGCATTATGGCGTCCACAAAACAATCCGGCAGGCGTCTATCTGGCGAAACTGCAATCCGGAACGGAAACATCGTTCAAGAAGGTTGTGTATCTGCCTTAGGCTTTGGTTTAACAACGATACGCAGGATTTACAGGATGCGACTATATGCAGTCATTCCTGCGCAGGAATGACTGCCGTTTCACAGAGCTTGCAGACGAGGGAGTCTCAGAGAGCTTGCAGACGAGGGAGTCTCACAGAGCTTGCAGACGCCCCCGTCTGCAAGTCAACGCAATCAAGGAGCAGGGATTTTGCTTGCAGACGAGGGCGTCTGCAAGCTCTCGTGGAGTTCTGCAACCTCTCTTTTTGCTTGCAGACGCCCCCGTCTGCAAGTCAACGACATCAAGGAACAAGGATTTTGCTTGCAGACGAGGGCGTCTGCAAGCTCTCGCAACATATTGTCACAGACAAAAATCCGCGATTATCCGTTGCATCCGTGTCATCCGTGTTCCTATTCAGCGCCGCTTAAATTGACAGAATGAAAAGATTATGAAACAAAACATTCGATTCAAAAACACGTTTACGCCTTCGATCTTTCTGGTTTTGCTATTTGTTATGCCCGTCTATGCTATCTGGCATGAAATTTTAGTCGAGGATTTTAACAAAGACCCGCAAGATGCAAATCAGCGTTGGCCTTGGACAACCCATCCGGACAACGAACCGCCGGTAAGATGGCATTGGAATCCGATGAACCCTCACCGATTGGCGGAAGGCGAGGAGAGGTCAAATTATTGCTGGGGACTGCAGGATTATATTTTTAACTCGCGGCTGACGCCTAACGCCGAATTCCAATATGCTTTATGGTGCGCCTATACAGATCGGGATAACGTCGATGAACCACGCTGGCCAGATAATGAAGACTACATGCACAATCAAAATGCCTGGGTTTGGTGGGGACCTTTCGATTTAAGCGGAATGAATCGGGCGGTTATTTCTTACTGGCTCTATTTATATTTGGATTTTTATGCGCGCGATTCGCTTTCAACTTTCGCCATTAATCGCGATCCCGCCAATCTAATATCGGATAACTTTTTTGAAAATATTCCCATTGGCAATATTCATTCTCGTCGTTACGGCTGGGGTTTTAGAACTTCCCAGTTCAACCTTGATTCATTAACGATGGCGGGCGACCGTGACAACAGAATAAGCATGTTGGGCGAGGATGAAGTATGGTTCGGTTTCGTATGGCAATC
The DNA here is from genome assembly GCA_964635255.1 of uncultured bacterium. Classification (GTDB taxonomy): domain Bacteria; phylum Electryoneota; class AABM5-125-24; order Hatepunaeales; family Hatepunaeaceae; genus CAZWOY01. The sequence continues at coordinate 1,260 of CAZWOY010000136.1, read as the reverse complement.
CGATGACATGGGAATTACAGGAAGAGGCGTTTTTATTGACGATATAATTTTAAGATGCAACGACGGATTGTTTGATCTGGCTGTGGGAAACTCACGGTACGGATACCCGGTAAATGAAGATTCGACGAATTGGTGCAGGGAACAACCGATCAATAACCAGGAAATATATTTTAGGCTTTACTACCGTGTGTTTGGCGCAGGAATAATCCCACGCTTCCGAATTTACTGCTATTTAGACGATGAAATAATACATCAGGAATACATCCGTGTTTTTGAAGTAAACGAAGACCGAGTTTATCATGTCGAAACGCCGGATATCTGGAGAGCGACGCCCGATTCCCATGTTGTACGCTGGGAAATCGATGCGCCGTTGAATAATGGAGGACAAGTCGAGGAGGGCAATGAGGACAACAATGCGCTGGTTGTTCCTTTCTTTGTCGATTCCAATCCGGTTCCTGAGTTTGAGATAACTTATCCTAACGAAGATCCGGTTATTCTCGATGGTTCTGAAGCCGCTCGAATAGAATGGAGTATAGACGATGAAAACATCGACAGTCTATACGGCGTTCATTTATTTTGGACTGCGGATACTTCCGGTTTCGCCGAAGCGCCGCTGGACTTTGTCGATGAAGCTCATTATTTCAAAACCATTAAACAATATGACTTAGGCGGAGGCTCATTCTTTTGGCGCGCTTGCGAGTATTCAGATTCTATCACAACTGAAGAGCCCTTTTGGATAGCCGGCTACGCAAACGACACTTGGGCAAGGAACCGTTCTTTCTCCCTGTCCACCGGCAGATTCCGGTTCGAGCCGTTGAAAACGAATGATAAAGTCCAACAGATCCCTCGCGTTAGTTTCTTAAATGTAATTCCCAATCCGTTTAATGACATGGCGACAATACGGTTTCAATCGACTGAGAATGCTCAATCAGTTTTATCGATATATGACTACAGGGGAAAGAAAGTTATAGAATTATTTAGTGGAAAAAACTTAGGCGGAGTTCAAAAAGTTCGATGGAAACCAAAGGCGATTCCGGCGGGAGTCTATTTTGCGCAGTTAAAACTCGAGAGGGAAGTATTTATCAGGAAACTCGTGTATTTGCCATAAGCTGGATAATTGAGTGCGCTGACTTGTGCAATTCCGAGCGGGAGCCTGAAAATAGTCAAGAACCAAGCGCAGTCATTCCAGCGAAAGCTGGAATCCAGTATGTTCTTGATAAAGCGAAACTTCACTGGATTCCAGCTTTCGCTGGAATGACT
>CAZWOY010000135.1:0-9516 GCA_964635255.1 uncultured bacterium | reverse complement strand
GGGGAGATTAAGCGGTCTATTTTCCCAGTAATTGCTCATGAAGCGAGCTTCGCCATGGAACATGAAAATAGACTCATTTCCCAACGTAAGTCGCAACCCCCCTGTATCCCCCCTTCAGATAGAATGGGGGAGATTAAGCGGTCTATTTTCCCAGTAATTGCTCATGAAGCGAGCTTCGCCATGGAACATGAAAATAGACTCATTTCCCAACGTAAGTCACAACCCCCCTGTATCCCCCCTTCAGATAGAAGGGGGGAGATAAAGAATTTCAAAACTTGTCAAACAGCAAACCTGCCATTAAAGAGTTTATCTCTCTTAAATTTCGTATTATATTTATTGTACTTGGAGAATTTTAAATTTATACATTGAGGACCAACACCGATGCAAAAAACCGCTTCACGATTCTTAGGGATTGTTTTCATTTTCTTTTTAATCGTCTTTCCGCTATACGCCATGCCGCCGCTGAACGGCGGACCTGTTCCCGATTTTCCTCCGGGAGTCAATGAGCCGAGCGCAAACGCTCCGGCAAGGGATGAAGCTCAAATCGAGGGCGAATGGAATTTTCTGTTGATTTTAGTCGATTTTGAAGACTATCCCTGGAATAATCAGGATGATGAAAATTTCGATAATGAACAGTTGCTTTACGACGTCGAACATTTTCAGGAGATGATGTTTTCGGATAATTCATTTGCTTATCCGGGTTCAGAAAGCGAGTACACCGGATCGATGCGCGACTATTACAACGAAATTTCCGGCGGAATGTACACCGTCGCCGGAGTAGCCACTCGCTGGCGCCGCGCGCCGCGGCCTTACAGTTATTATGTCGGCGACAACTACGGGACGGGACGATACCCAAACAACAGCCAACGGCTGGTCGAAGATATCATTGAAATCGTCGATGAGGACGTCGATTTTTCGGAATACGACAATGATGGAGACGGCATAGTCGATGCGCTCGCTTTTGTCCATGCCGGACCAGGCGCGGAAGAATTCGGCAGGAATGAAGTCGGCGCGCAGTATATCTGGTCGCACAAATGGTCGATCTGGAACGGCGAGCAATATGACGGCGTCGAGGTGCAGGATTACAATATGAATCCTCAAAGCGGCACAATCGGCGTATTCTGCCATGAATTCGGACATTCGCTGGGATTGCCCGATTTGTACGATATCGATTATTCGTCGGTCGGAGTCGGCGAGTACGCGCTGATGGGCAGCGGCGGCTGGAACGCCCGGCCGGGAGATCCGCCCGGAACGTCGCCGGCGCACATGATCGGCTGGTCTAAACATGAATTAGGCTGGGTGGAGATGATTAATGTCGAAGAAAACATGCCGGACGTCGAAATCGCGCCCATCGTTAACGAGCCGATTATTTACCGGCTTTGGACGAACGGGGACGATCGGTCGGAACAGTATTTTTTGATTGAAAACAGGAGGCAGCTTGGATTCGACGCCGGACTTGTGAGAAGACAAATCGGCAATGATCTGCCCGCCCCCGAAGGCTTGCTGATCACGCATATCGACGAATCGCGGCGCGGAAATCGAAACGAAGACAACGCCGATGAGACGCACAGGCTGTTGGATATCGAAGAAGCCTCCGTAGTCTGGTTAAACGGAAGACCCGTTGAAAATATGGACTTGCCGCGAGGCGGCGACAATCGCAAACTGTATAACTCCAATCGCGGCGACAATGGCGATTTATTTCCTGGCTTTGCGGAGGTTAACGATGACACGACCGATTGGGCGGGCGACCGGAATAAGGATAAATTTGGAATTTCTTCTGTTCCCTCAAGCGCCGGCTATTCCGGCAGGCCTTCGATGGTTGAAGTCGAGAATATACGGTTGGAGGGCGAAAACGTGATTGCCGGCCTAAACGTCGAAGTTCCAGATTTGCCCGTGCTGTTCATCGCCGCTCATTCCATCGACGATTCGGACGGCGGAAACGACAATGACAACGCTGATCCCGGCGAAACGATCGAGTTGGCAATTTCGTTGGAAAACATCGGCGGGCAGGACGGCGTTTCTGTATCTGCAAACATCATGTACGAAGGCTATCTGGCGGAGATCGAAGCCGGCGAAACTGAATTTCCCGACATCCCGGCCGGGCAGGTTCGTATGAGCGACGACGCTTTTGTAATCAACATTAGCGAGGACGTCCAGCTCGAATCCGTCATCAATTTTACTATAAATATTGTCTGCAATGAAGATATCGAATATTCCTACCTATTCGGTTTGGAAATCATTCCTGAGCATGAATGGTATAAATACGCGGACAATCCCGTACTAAGCGGAGACGAAGGCAATTGGGATAAAAATATCACATCCCCGGCTCTCGGAGGCGGCGAGGATGAGCTCCAATGCTGGTATGTCGGATATAACAATGATCTGAATCCGCCTTCGTTCGGTTCGATTGGGTATGCCGAATCGTTGGACGGCGGATTGACCTGGACTAAAGATGAAGACCCCGTGATCGTTCCCGACGATGCAGACTGGATGAACGGCGGAGTTTTTGGAATTGGAGTCATGTCTCTGCCGGGAATGGAGCGCATTATGCTGATCGACGCCCGTCATATAGCAGGACAGGACACGGAACTTGTAATTGGGATGGCTGTTTCGGAAAACGGCGAGGATTGGGAAGCGCTTCCCGATCCGGTAATTGAAGCCGATGGACAGTTGATCAGGTTTATTCAACCTTCCCAATTGGCTGTTTTTCCTTATATGGACGGCGTTTATGGCTGCCTGTTTCCGGCTGTTACAATACAGGGCGCGGCGCTCGCGTTTGCCATGACGGAAGATTTGGAAAATTGGCAGATTAATCCGATGATGATGATTCCCGCATCGGGAGATCGCGAACGTTTTGACGCCCAATCGGTCAGTTTCCCGGAAATTTACATGGTCGATGAGAATGAACCGATTAGAATTTTGTATGGAGGATTAGCGTCGCAGGACCATGTATGGAGACTTGGCTTGTATCTTACCGATGGCTATAACATCGAAGCGCACGATGGATTAGAGGAATACGGAGCGATCCTCGTTCCCGGCGGCGGCTGGGATGGCGAGGAAGATTTGCTCGGCGGGCGCTATTTCCAGTTTAACGGGCAATTAAGGATGCTATATACCGGTGGAACGCCGGACAGAACCGCTTCAGCGGTGGGACTGGCTGTGAAAGATTTGAACGTCTTGTCCGTTCCGGATGATAGTTTCGCCGGTTCGCTGAAACCTCGAACGATTTTTCTTGATCCAGCTTATCCGAATCCGTTTAACGATCAGGCGCGCCTAGTTTATAGGATCGGACGGCCGGGGATGGTTAAGCTTTCTGTGTTCGACGTCCATGGGAGATTGGTTAAGAATTTAATCGATCAGAAACAATCTGCGGGCAGTTACCAGACAGTCTGGAATGGTCTGAACTCTGCGGGCGCTAAAGTTTCTTCAGGCGTTTATTTTGTGAGGCTGGGAGGCGGTGAATCTGTCTATAGGAAGGTGGTTTTGATCAGGTAGAGATTTTTATAGGAACACGGATGACACGGATGCAACGGATGCACGCGGATTTTGATTAGCAGAGGACTCGCTATCCGTGATCATCCGTTGCATCCGCGTTATCCGTGTTCCCATTTCTTTCTCTCTTTTATCAATACTTCTCAGGAATCTTTTCATTTATCTTTCGATACAAGTCCTGGATAAATTCCTGCTCTTTCGGTTCTTCAGGCAGTTTAACGTTTTTAGCCAGCATCCAGCGGAACAGCCACGACATGCCCTGTTCCGAAAAGCCTAATTCCTGAGCATACGCTTCGTCTTTAAGCGCTTCATTTAAAGTAACAAATTCATATCCGCGCTCTTTAAACATTCGGGCAGCTTTGTCAAAATGACCGGCGTTAAGTTGACTGGCGTGAAAGAGCGCAACTTGCGGGATTTCATAGCCAAAATGCTTCTCGGACATGTCTTCCCAAAATATGGTTATTTCCCTCATGTATTCAACATAGGCGTCAACGATCTTTTGCATTTGCCGCTGATCTTTATTCTTCAGCGCTTCCCTGTAAACGGCGGCGTACACCCAGTCTCTGTTCTGAAGCGTTACCGGTGCGACTCTGTAACCATGCTCAACCAGAAAACGGTTTAATTTCTTCTCATATTCCGGGGTCGGTCCGGTATGCAGGAAGGGATGCCTGTACCAGACTATATCCGATCCAGCCCTGCGCAGTAAACTTTTGGTTACTTTCTCGCCCTTGATTATATCCTGAGTGTATTCTTCCAAAGAAGTGTTGTTAGGATCAAAATGGGAATAGCTGTGATTTCCGATTTCCAGACCGGCGTCGATCCACATCTGGAGCAGTTTGATATAGGGTTCGGGGTTGCCGGTCCAGTAGAGCTTAACCTCGTTTACAAATCCAACGGCGGGTATATCGTAAACTTTGAATATGTTTATCAGTTTTGAAGTGACGTCGAACATAGTTGCATAGTCGCCTCTCACCGCCGGAAGGTCATCGACCGTCACTACTATTCTCCTTGAACGCTCCGGTTCTGTACTGCCGCTCTCGGGCGATCCTTTCGTCAGGATCAATAACGCTCCGGCGCTGATCATGATCAAAGCCGCATTTATCAGAACTAAACGCAGGATTTTTTTTTGATTGACTCCCATTATGAGCTCTTATTACTATGTGCAGAAAATAGTGTCATTGCGAGTCTGCCTTTAGCAGACTATGCAATCTCCCAATATCTTGTAATAGCTTAGATTTCGCAATGCTGTGGATTCTTCGAGAAAACAACTATTTTATGCACTTAGTAGTATATAGGGCTAATTTAAAATGTTACGGACTTTCTGAATCAATTCAACCGGCTTATACGGCTTAAATAGGAAATTTACTTCCGATTCAATAATGCCTTTGTTTGCAACAGTATCGAAAGTATATCCCGACATGAATAAGACTTTTATCTCAGGCATAAATTCGGCGATGCGGTCGATGAATTGTCTTCCGTCCATTCCCGGCATTATCAAGTCAGTAATAATTAAGTCAATTTTACCTGCATAATCCCGGCATTTAATTATTCCGGCGTCCCCATTTTCCGCCTCAATAATTTTATAGCCATACTTCTTGAGAATTTTGACAGTCATATTACGAACTCTGTCATCGTCTTCTACGATTAATAAAGCCTCATTGCCATGCAATTGTTCTTCCCGCACAGCGTGTTTTTCGGTTTTTGCTTCAGGCTCCATAGTTCTTGGCAAGTAAATCTTAAACGCCGTTCCGATATCAGGCTGGCTATATACTTTAATATGCCCATTGCTTTTTTTAATAATTCCATAAACTGTGGAAAGTCCCAATCCCGTGCCTTCTCCGATTTCCTTCGTGGTATAAAAAGGATCGAAAACCCGAGAAGCAACCTCTTCAGTCATCCCGCAACCCGTGTCGCTAATGGTTAATAAAACGTAATCTCCCGTTTTTATTTCTGGATTAATTTCTGAATATTCATTTTCGACTGTTTTATTATCGGTAGAAATAACGAGATTCCCGCCATTCGGCATCGCATCCCTTGCATTAAGACACATATTTACAATTACCTGCTCCATTTGACCCTCGTCAATATTTGCTTTCCACAAATTTCTTTTGAGTTTTGTCTTTAAATCGATATCTTCGCCAATAAGCCTTTTCACCATTTTTGTGATATTTGAAATCGATTTGTTTATATTTTGGGGTTTTAACTGAACTTCGTGCCTTCGACTGAAGATTAAAAGTTGGTTGGTTAAATTTGCGGCGCGGTCGGCGGCGTCGGAGATTTCTTGAACATCGGGTTTAAAAGGATCATCATTCTCAATCGATAGCAGCATCATTTGCGCATGTCCGCTGATTACGGTCAGCAGATTGTTAAAATCATGCGCTACGCCGCCGGCGAGCCTGCCGACGGATTCCATTTTCTGAACTTGCTGATATTGCTCCTCAAGCTTTTTATATTCGGTCATGTCTCTCGAAACTTCGATGACGGTTTCAATTTTGCCGTCCGCGTCTTTTGAAACGGGGCTGGCAATCGAAAGCTCGTAAATTTTTTCGCCGGCTGCGCTGACCGCTTCCGTTTCATGTCGATGAGTTTTACCGTCCTCGAAGACTTTCGCTATAATGCAATCTTTACAAGGTTTCTCAAAACGATGATACGTTTCATAACACTTTTTATCTCCGAAGTCCCCGCCGAAGGTCTTCTTAACATTTTCATTTGCCCAGAGGATGTTGAAATCTCTATTAATAATACTCATAAAATCGGGAATTGCTTCAATAATGCCGGACAGTCTATTGCGGCTCTTCTGCAAATCCCTATCGATCTTTTTCAGCTCGGTGACGTCTTGCGCAACGCCGTTAAAACCGGTTACTTGTCCTTTATCGACAACCGGATTGATTAGGAAAATAAACCATCCTACCGAACCCTTTTGCGTTTCAAACCTCAGCTCTGTATTAACTTCTCCGGAATTTTTCGACGTCAGCCCCAGAACCTGATCGTGAATTAGTTTTTTATCCTCTTTATGGACAAAATTCAGGTAAAATTTTCCAATTAAATCATCACGGGAGCAGTCTAATGTTCTAAACGCCGCTTCGTTCGCATAAGTAAATCTGCCGCGGCGGTCGGTTCTAAAAAGACAGGCGTTCGTTCCCTCAACGATGGTCCTAAACTGCACCTCGCTCTCCATTAGCGCTTTCTCTATTCGCTTGCGCTCGGTGATATCTAACGAAGCGCAGGCAATTTCTTCGACGCCGCCGTTTGCATCTCGCAGAGGTTCAATGTAAAGATCGTAGTAATAACTATTTCCCTCGATTATATTACATACTTCTTCTCTCGCCGGAACGCCGGTTTCTAATACGCTTCGCTTAATTTTAGTCAGGTGAGCGGCGTTGTCCGCCGGAAAAAGCTGTTCGTCTGTTTTACCGATCGTATCCTCAATTTTGAAAGCCGGATGTGGATTGTAAATCCAGCTATACCGCAATTCTTTGTCCTGATTCCAGACTATTATGGGCGAACCTTCCAGAGCTACTCGGAAACGATTCTCGCTTTTCTGCAGCGCTTTCTCAGCGCGATTGTGTTCAATGGCTCTTCCGATAATTTCGGAGGATATTCGAAGATTGTTCAGATTATATTTACTCCATCTGCCGGTTCTTGTCACATTGTCAAATCCAAGAAATCCAACGAGTCCCATTCCCGATTTTACCGGCATGACGAGAAGCGACTTGACGTCTTGAGATTCCAAGATCTCTTTTTCAACGCTCGCTTCAGGCGGCATTTTCGACACGTTCGTTATATGAATAATTTCATCATTCTCGAGTTTTTTCATCCACCATGGAAACATGTCCACCGGCAAGTCTTTGAGATTGTCTATTTGCGGATTTACATTTTCTGCGCACCACTCATGAGTATTATCCATTGCTAAGCCGTTTAAGCTGAATTGAAATAAATAAGCGCGATCCGCGCCGCTTATTTTGCCGATATCGGCGAGCGAATCGTTAATTGCGGCGTCTATATTTTTAATGCCGACAAATTTCGACGAGATTCTGGCAATTGTCTTTTCGAATTCGAGTCTGTTTTTGTTTTCTTTTTGCGCTTCCTTTAGATCCGTAATGTCCTCTGCCACTCCTTCAATCCAGCCTTTTTCGCGGTCGATGTGCGCTGAGTATTTCGCCCAGAAAGCCGAACCGTCTTTGCGGTAAAAACGCGCTTCAAAGTTTTCTACACGTCCGTTATTTTCAATTATTTCAAGCATTTTTTCTCTTGTACCGGGATCGACGTAATTTTTCGAAGTGTAGTACCGTCCAACGAATTCCTTTCGATCTTCATAGCCGAACATTTCCACCAGTCGATCGTTGCTCTCAAGTATTTTCCCATCCTCGACTCTGGTTCGAAACAATCCCACTTGGGCATTTTGGAAAAGATTCCGGTATCTGTCTTCGTTTTCCCGCAATTCGTTTTCGATCTGTCTTCGCTCGTTAATTTCATGTTCCAGCGTCTCTTTACGCGCCTCTAATTCCGAAGTTCGCTCGCGCACTTTAATCTCCAAAGCCTCGATTTCGGCAGTTTTTTGCTGAGCGTCATAATGAGCCTGCATTTGAGCGATATTGCGCGCATTCTCTTCGCTGTAAAGGGCGTCTTTTAATTCTGTAAAGCGTTTGTGGAAGTTGAGCGCTTTTTCAGACTCGCCTTTCCTTTCAAATGCCGAACTGAGCAGTCTATAGCCGGTTTTCAGCAGCCATTTGAAGTTTTCCGCTTCAGCCAGGTTCACGCATTCTTCTGTATAAAGCATCGCTTCGTCGATCTCGCCCATTTTCAACAGGCATTCACTTATATACATCGACGAGGAAGCTATACCGTATGAATCCTCCAAATTTTTTCTAATTTGGTATGCTTCCTGAAAACGCTCGAGAGCCTGATTATTTTTACCCTGCTGGCTGAAAATTGCTGCAATATTGGTCAACATGAGAGCGATTATTTTTGGTTGATTTGCTTCTTTCGCGATCGAAAGCGATTTATAATAATAATCGAGCGATTTGTCGTAGTTTTTCAGTTTTTTATAGCAGGTTCCTAAGTTGTTGTAAGTGCGGGCAATTCCTTCGTCGCCGCCGTTTTTCTTTTGCAAATCCAATGCTTTATGAAGATGTTCGATCGCTTGATCCAGAGAGCCGGTTTGACCGAGCACCATGGCGATATTGTTCAGCATTCCGGCGATTTGATCGGTTCTATTTAGCTTTTTCTCAATTGACAGCGCTTGTTGGAAACTTCTCAGAGCTTCTGAATAATCGCCAATTCGAAAGAAGCTATTCCCAATATAGCGCAACGCTTCCGATTCGCCTTCGGTATATTTATTTTCTTGCGCAAGATTGAAAGCCTTTTCAGCGTATTGGAAAGAATCAGCATTCGAATGGTCTATTGAGGCGTTTGCGAGTTCAAGCAAGACCTTAATCTTTTCTCGCCCGTCGTTTTTTTTCAGTTGTTCTTTTAACCGTTCGTTGTTATCACTCATAGTTTACCCGAGAATTATTTTAACGCCGGATGTTTTTGCGGAAAAAAGGTTGAAAATCGCTCCCTTATCTCAAAATTCCGCTAACACTGTTCCCATTTGGTTCTAGATCCTGATTTAATTTTGAAGCTTTGACCATGGGCAACCCTCCTTTACCGAGATGCGGGGTGAACTTCCGATTTGGTTTGCACTTCCAGAAAGCCAGCCAAATGAAAAAAACACGCTTAATGCGGTCAAATATATATTCAAAATGGTATAATTGCAAGAGATTGAATGAATTTGTTTATGAATTTCTACCCGCCTGAATAATTGATAATTTTCAATGATGATTTGTGTGTAAAAAGCTAATTTGAGAATTAAAGTTAGCTTGCTTTGTCATTCCTGCGAAGGCAGGAATCGAAGTTTTTACAGCGCTTACGATAAAACAAGATAGAGTCCTGCCTTCGCAGGAATGATAATGTGAAGGCTTTTTACATATTATTACTAAGTGCAGTAAAAAGTGTCATTGCGAGTCTGCCTTTAGCAGACTA
>CAZWOY010000134.1:0-9533 GCA_964635255.1 uncultured bacterium | reverse complement strand
TAACGCGGCAATGTCTGCAGGCTCGCGCACTAACATGGGAGTGTCTGCAGGCGCTCGCGCTAATCTATCCGGCGTTCCGGAAGAAACGTGAGAACGAATCGAAAATCACAACCGGAAGCGTTAAAAATCTTCATCGATATCCATTGTAGAGTCAAGGAATTTCTGTTGATCCTTTTCACTATCTTCCGGCGACAGTTTTTGCTTAATCTCATCAAGCCCGACGTCCGGTTTGCTGACAAACAGATTCATTATCTTAATCAAATCATCCGTCAAAGTTTGCATTTGCGAAGTCGTAAACAGCTCTTCGCTATACTCGATAGAAATATAAGTTTTCTCGGTCCGGAAAAACATTATATTCAGCGGGGAGCGACTGGTTCGCGTATCTTCAAGATAAGGCTTGCATTTAATGCCTTTGACCTTGAAATCCTGACGGTAGTCGAAATCGATGTAGTTTACGATTACATCCAATAACGACAGCCGCTTATCTGATTGAACCAGATTCAGGTCGCCGATATAGGCGTCAAATGGATAGATTTCGTGTTCGATCGCCTCGGTTATCGTTTTCGATACTTTTTGCAGAACGCCGGTTACTGTTTCATCGCCTGTAAACGCATCGCGCAAAATAAGCATATTTAAAAAGAAGCCGACCTGATTCTCCAATTCCGGATGAATCCTGCCGGAAACAGGCGCGGCGACAATTAAATCTTTTTGCGAAGAATGAACTGTCAGCAAAGCTTTTACGCTGGCAACAAAAAATCCGAACAAACTGATTCTATTTTTAGAAGTCAAATCTTGAATTTTCTTCAACAACTCATCGGATATATCCCGGCTGATCAGCCTGCCCTTAATTCCTATCTGCTGCGGCAATTCCCTGCCGAATAAGTCCAGCGAAGGCAGTTCGCCGGAGAGCTTTTCCTGCCAGTATTTGCGGTGGACGTCTGAATACGAGCTTTCGACAAGATCATTATGCCAATGAGCGTAATCTTTGTATTGAATATCCAGCGAAGGCAAATCATCCGGCTGGGCGTCCTGATACAGCGTCAGAAATTCTTTTGCTAAAATATTATTCGACCAGCCATCGGTAATGATATGGTGAATATGGATTATTATGAACGACTTGTTTTTAATCGCCGGTGAATAAATATTGATAAAATAAACTAAAGGACCATTCTCTAAGTCGAATACAGTGTTTTCAGTTATCATCCGGCGGTATGCGCCGCGAACGGTTTCCGCAAGCTCCCCGCCCTTTTCGACAGTGATTGTTCTCAAGTCGAATAACGGACTGTCATGTACAATCTGACGCGGCTTGCCATCGATAACTTTAAAGGTCGTCCGCAGCGATTCATGCCGCATACAGATCTGAGCCGCGGTATAATGTAAAATATCCTCATCGAACACAGCGTCGAATTCTAAAATAATATGATCTTGATATGGCTGAGATCCTCCGGGGCGATTCGCGAGAAGCCAGATTCGCTTCTGCGCATGCGAAAGATCGTAATACTCCCGATGCGGCAATGGTTCCAGAGGCGGCAGCGAGACTTTTTCCAGGGAATCGATATTTCTGGCAAGCAGCGATACCGAAGGGAATTTAAAAATATCCTGCAGATTGACGTTCCACTTGAACAGATCCCGGATTTTCATCATCAGCAGAATCGCTTTGATGCTGTTCCCGCCGATTTCGAAGAAATTGTCATCAGGTTTGATATTCGGATTTCCAAGAGAATCGCGCCACAGCGTCAACAACTTAGTTTCATCGTCCGAAAGGTCGAGTTCCGCATCGTCAACCGGTTGCTTATCGGCTGCGCCATAAATAGGATATTCCGCCAACTCGCGATAGTCTAACTTGCCGCTTTTTGTCAATGGGACGGCGTCGATTTGTATAAACCTCGCCGGTAGTGCAAAAACCGGCAAAAGCGGCTTTAAATAAGCGCGAAGGTCGTCGGGCGCGATTTCTTCTGCGCCTGTGTAAAAAGCGACCAGTTCAGCCATAGGGAAAATATCATCCCGCTTAATCACCACAGCATTTTCGATCCCGGCATAGCTTGCAATAGCGCTTTCTATTTCCGCAGGTTCGAGGCGATAGCCGCTCCATTTAATCTGTTTGTCGATACGTCCCAAAAATTCTATGCTTCCATCGGGCGTCAGCCGTCCAAGATCGCCGGTTCGGTAAAACTTCGTTTCGGGATTGCCCGTTAGTTCGATAAAAGATCGTTTTGTTCGCGCTTCATCGTTCAAATAGCCGTCCGCCAATCCTGAACCGCCGATCAGCATCTCGCCCGGAACGCCCATCGGCTGAACCGTTAAATCCTCATTCACAATCTTAACGGTCATATTATCGATGGGCTTGCCAATCAACGGCTCCGCTTTAAACTTCTCAAAATGATCGAAATTGATTTCATGCGTTATCGATCCGATCGTCGCTTCAGTCGGTCCGTAATGGTTGACAATGCGCGTTTTCGGACACAAGCGGTGAAACTCTTCAATATCCTGAGGTTTAATCGCCTCACCGCCCGACAGGAGTAGCCTCAGGCTTTTGGCTAAGCTCAATTTCCCGGCATTTTTAGATTGTAAAAACAGATTAAGAAAGGAGGGCAGAACTTTCATGACCGTAATTTTTCTATCGACGATATAGTCGATCATCTTGTCAGGATCGCGCCGGTCGTTTTCATCGCAGATATGTAAAATCCCGCCGGACGCCGTTACGGCCAATAATTGCGTGAAACTAAAATCGAACGAGTGCGGCGTCAGGAGCAATGTGCCGTCCTTACCGCCGATCTCAAATCGGTTCTTAAACCAGTGCAAATAGTTCGCTAAAGCTGCATGCGATATCATCACTCCTTTAGGCGTTCCGGTGGTGCCGGATGTATAAATTACGTAAGCGGTCCGGCTGGGTGAAATTGAAATGTTTTCCAGAGCCTTATTATGAGATCGATCCTTCGTTAGAAGCTCATCGACGCCGTAAGTTTTACACTGCAGATTGTATTCATCGATGCTCTTATCATCGGTGACAATGCAGCTCAATCCGGAATTTTCAACGATCGCCTGAATCCGCTTTTCCGGCGCTGATCTGTCTAACGGCAGAAACGCTCCGCCCGATTTCATAATCCCAAGTATTGATGGAAGAAGATGTGCGCTTGGCGCCATATACAGACCAACCGGCTGTCCGGGTTCGACGGCGCAACGTTCCAGAAGGGCGCTTGCAATGCGATCTGAAATTATATCCAATTCCCTGAACGTCAAATTTGTATCCTTAAAACAGACAGCTAAGCTTTCAGCATTGGATTCCATCGCCTGCTTAAAAATATTAACACAATTTAGCTGTGATTCATCGACGTTGCGCGCCCCCCCTGCCGCTTCGCTTTTAGATCCTGAATCTCCAAACAAATCGATCTGTGAAACCGGTTTTTCTCTATTTTCAAAGACGTCATTCAAAATATTCAGGTAATGCTCCCGCCAACGGTCGATAGTCTCATCTTTAAACAAATCGGTGCGGTATTTAATATTCAAATGCATCTTGCCTCGAACCTGAATGCATTCGAATGTAAGATCAAATAAGGAGGATTGAATATCGACGTCGATTTCTTCCAGTTTCAAGCCCGGCAGTTCCGGCAGCCGGTCGTCGGCTTTCTCATAGACGAACAAAACTGAAAAGAGCGCGTTGCGGCTGAGGTCGCGTTCTATGTCCAGTTTTTCGATCAGTTTTTCCAAAGGATACTGCTGACGTCCGAACGAAGCGCCCAGGTTGGTTTTTAACTTATTCAGAACAGAACTGAAGGTATCATCCCTTTCGATTGCCGTTCGTATTGGCAGCGTGTTCGCGAACATGCCGACGACGTTGAAGAATTTGCCTGAGGGACGTCCTAAAACCGGTATCCCGACTATTAAATCGGATTGGTTCGATAATCTATGCAGTAAAACCTTAAACGCCGCGAACAGCGTCGTAAACACTGTCGATTGGGTTTCACGGGCAAATCGTTCACAACCTTCGACATAAGATTCATCGAGAACGCTGCGGTTGTAAACGCCTTTAAACTCCTGAACCGGCGGGCGCGGAAAATCGTAAGGCAGATCGAGAATCGGAATTTCGTCTTTGAGCGTTTCAAGCCAGTACGCTTCATCTTTTCGATATTGCTCTGACGAAACATACTTGTCTTCTTCATCGATGTATTCGGAATAGGTTGCTTCAACAGGCGGCAGCTCTTGCCCTAAAAAGATTTTTACAAATTCCTGCATCAATATATTCAGCGAGAAACCATCGACCGCGATATGATGCACGTCCATAACGAGGATATGTTCTTCAGCCGATATCTGCGCTAATCCGGCGCGAGCCAACGGCGGCTTCTCGAAATCGAACGGTTTTGCAAAATCCCTGATGTAGCTCTCTGCATCTTCAGGCTTGATTTTAGTAAAATCGACTCCCAGCGATACGTCATTATGAACAATTCTGACCAGTTGGTCATCCAGGATTTTAAACTCCGAACGCAGGCATTCATGCCGGCGGACCTCCTCCCGGAAGATTTTATCGATCCGGCTGCGGTCAAGTTTACCGGTTAGCTTAAGCGCGCTGGTAAGATGGTAGCCGATCTCTCCGCCGGGAAGCTGGGATAAAACGAACAAACGCTGCTGAACGGAACTCATCGGGACTATCGTCTTTTCTTTGACGCCTTCCTTGTGTGCGGCAGGGACGGAAGAAACATCCTGGCGGAACGCGAATCCGCCCTGGCGTATATCCGCAATCGATTCGCAGGCGGCATCGACCACCCGGTCGATATCGTTTTTATCATGGGCGGTCGAAAGGAAACAGATCCGCCGCTCCCAGGTATAGACGCCTTTATGCATCATCAGATAAAAAATTAGATCCATCTCAATCGGCATCCGAACCAGATCGTATTCGCCGAACGATTCAAACCGCAGCATCGAACTGAAATGACGAAGACGAACCGGAACGGATTCATCCTCGAAAAAGCGGTTTAATCGCTCCGCCAAATCATCGGCAAGCCTGTTAACCCCGTTCTGCAACCCGGATCCTTTTTCCTTCAAATGTTTCAATACCGCGTTAACCGCCGCCATCGTCAGCGGGTGCTTGCAAAATGTTCCTCCATAGACCATCGTCGGCTTGTCAGGCGCGGAATCGTCGCCGTACCTCCAGAAACCGCCGTCGAAGGCGTCCATAAACTCGGACTTGCCGGCGACTGCGCCGACCGGCATGCCGCCGCCGATTAGTTTGCCGTAAGTAACAATATCAGCTTCGACGTCGAAATATTCCTGAGCGCCGCCGGGACGTATCCTGAATCCGGTAACCATCTCATCGAATATTAACGCTATAGATTGCTGCCTGGTAATTGAGCGAAGGTCTTTCAAAAATTGAGCCGGTTGAAATCCGGGACGGCGGCTCTGTACCGGTTCGACCATCACAGCCGCGATATAGCCGGCGTTCTTTCGTATGTAGTCGAGTGAATCATCCGAACCGTAGGTCAGAACTTTTATATCGGCGACCATGTTCGGCGGCGTGCCTAAGGACAGGGGAACGGTATATTCGCCTTCATTAAAGGCGAGGACGCCGTCAAACGTGCCGTGAAACGATCCGGAAAAAATTACAAGCTGATTCCTGCCGGTTGCCGCTCTCGCCAGACGAACGGCTGCCATAACCGCTTCCGTGCCGGTATTTGTGAAAACTACCCGATCGACGCCGGCAAGGTCTTTCACCAATTGGGCGCTTTCAGCCAGCAAATCGGTCTGCGGTCCCATTTCAAACCCGTCTTCCATCTGGCTTCGAACAGCTTCCATCACAAATGGGGGCTGATGACCGAAATAATGAACGCCATAGCCCATTGCGACGTCGATATACCGGTTCCCATCGGCGTCGGTAAACCGGGATCCCTTAGAACGCTTGGAAACCAGCGGGTAAATAATGTCCTTCAGGCTTTTTCTGAATCCCAGATTCGCGATCCAGTCGGCGGCGTGTTCCCGGCTAAGTTGCGCGTA
Organism: uncultured bacterium; assembly: GCA_964635255.1. Classification (GTDB taxonomy): domain Bacteria; phylum Electryoneota; class AABM5-125-24; order Hatepunaeales; family Hatepunaeaceae; genus CAZWOY01. The sequence goes on along the minus strand of CAZWOY010000134.1, from coordinate 3,548 downwards.
CTCTTTGGATTTTTTTGTTTTTTTATTGTATTCCTTCGCAAATTCTCGGATGAAGTTGCGTTGTTCTCCGGTTAGATCATCATCGGCGAATATCATCCCGCGAGTCAGATTCATTTTGTCATTGCCAACCGGTCGCGGTTCAATCGACGCCGGCAGCGATCCCGGCATAATTTCCCGTTTGCTTTCAGCCGCCTGCGGAGCGACGGCAAGCGAGGATTCCCTGCCGGTTTGCGAAAGCAGCTCCAATTGCTTGTTCATAATCTGCAATTGGGCGCGAATGACGCCGGAAATACTCTCATCCACCCCGGCTAAAGGCTGCATCGATTCAATCGATTTTTTCAGCAGATCGATCTCGACCGGCTGAGCGCCGCCTGGCGCTTGCGCCGCAGCAGGCTGCGCCTTCGGCTTAATAAATTTCTTCAGGCGTTCGGCAATCGTCCGGACGGTGTTGTATTTTTCGTAGATATCCTGAATTTCCAGATCGACGCCTAATCGACTCTGGATTTTGTTCTTCAATTCGACGATCGTCAGCGAATCCAGCCCCATATAGAACAAGTTGGCGTCGGGATCGATGGAATCGACCTTTATGCCGCTGACTTGATTGATATATTCTTTGATTGTATTTTGAACTTCTTCGGCGTCGGGTGGGGCGGGGGGCGCAGATTCTTTTAATTCACCGCCTTCATCCGCTTGAAGAAGCGATATTTTCTCCTGTTCTTCGGCGGTTTTAGCCGGTACGCCGGCTGCCGGCGTCCCAACGAACGGTTTAATCCAGTATCTTTCCCGCTGGAACGGGTAATAGGCGGCTTGAACTCGCTTGCGCGGATAAGGCTTATCGAACGCGCCCCAATCGATATTAAAACCGTCCTTATAAAGAATGGAAAGCGTCTCCATTAAAACTTTCCAGTTTTCCTCATCGCGCAGCAGCGAAGGCAGGAACTGATGATTTCCCCCATCGACACAGCGTCTCGCCATAGAACTCAGAGTCGAATGCCCGCCGATTTCTATAAAATGAGTCGCCTTGTTCCCGGCGGCAAATTGAATCGATTTGGCAAACTGAACCGGCTTCTGAAAATGTTCGATCCAGTAATCGGGCTTGCTCAGCATATCTTTTTTCGCAAATTCGCCGGTTACGTTTGTAATCAACGGGATTTTGGGATCGTTCATTTTATGCCGGTTGAGTTCTTTGCGCCAATCGTTTAAAATGGGCTTGGTCATCGGAGAATGAGAAGACAGGAAAATCTGCAGGACTTTATGCTTAATCTCGTCTCGTTCCAATCCGGCAATAATTTCCTCGATAGGTTCTTTGGCCCCGGAAATGGTTATCGTATCGGGAGCATTAATCGCTGCTATCGAAACGTCATCGTAATATGGCTTAATTAATCTTTCAACCTCATCCAGCCCCAGATTGACCGCCGCCATACAGCCATTTTCCGGCAATGTCTGCATCAATTCGCCGCGACGGGACATTATTCGCGCGGCGTCCTCAAGACTGAATACTCCGCAAACGCAAGCCGCAATATATTCACCCGTCGAATGCCCGATCGCCATATCCGGTTTGACGCCCCAGTCCATCCAGAGTTTGGCTAAGGAATAGCCGACTGTAAAGAGAACGGCTTGCACATATCTTGCTTCGTCTAATAAGCCCGGATCCAGATCTTCGGAATACAGCAAGTCGGTTACTTTAAGTTTTAAATGCGGTTCAAATAACTCATCGCATAAAGCAAGATTGTTTCGGAAATCTGGATGCGTCTCCCATAGGGTGCGGCACATGCCTTTATATTGACTGCCATGACCGGTGAATAGAAAAGCTGTTTTACCTTTGCGAGGCGTTTCATAATTGCCGGCAGGCGTCCACTTCGTCATTTTTCCGATCAGATCGCTCTTATTCTCGCCAAAGAAAGCTTTCCGTTTATTGAAATGAGTGCGACCGGCGTTGGCGCTGTAGCAATAATTGGCAAAATCGTCTTCATCTATCTTTGAAATCGACTGAGCGTGGTTTTGAACGGCGTCGGCCAAAGCATTTCTATCCTGAGCCGAAACCGCGATAATGTGATTAGTCCGGTCCGTAAAGGCTGTCTGAGAATCTTCTTTTTCGGGCGGTTCCTCAAGAATGACATGCGCGTTGGTTCCACTGAATCCGAAACTGCTGATACCGGCGATTCTTGGTTTGCCGTTATTATCCCAATCCGTAAGTTTATCGACGACCTTTATCGGCGTCAAGTCCCACTGGATATGCTTATTAGGACTACGGAAGTTAATACTCGGCGGGACTTTTTTATGCTGCATCGCCAGAATGACTTTGAGCAAACTGGCTAAACCTGCGCCGCTTTCCTGGTGACCGATATTAGGTTTGACCGATCCGATCAATACCGGTTTATTTCTGTCGCGCTTGTTATAAACGCGGGCTATGGCGTTCACCTCGATCGGGTCGCCCAATTTAGTGCCGGTGCCGTGAGTTTCGATGTATGAAATATCATCGGCGCTTAAATTCGCCTCTTTCATGGCGTCCTTAATCACCCGTTCCTGAGCCCGCCCGTTCGGCGCCGTTATACCGTTGCTGCGACCGTCATTATTGATTGCGGAGCCGCGTATTACGGCTAAAATATTATCGTTGTCTTTCAGCGCGTCAGACAGTCTTTTGATGACAATCATACCGCAGCCTTCGCCGCGGACATATCCATCGGCGTCTTCATCGAAGGTCCGGCACACTCCGCTCGATGAAGTGGCTCCCAGCTTCGCAAAACCGATGAAAAGTTCCGGTCCCAGCAAAGCGCTGACGCCGCCGACCAGCGCCATATTAATTTCATTTCGCCTCAAACTCTGAATGGCGTAATGAAGCGCGACTAACGACGAGGAGCAGGCTGTATCGAAAGGTATGGCAGGTCCCGTAAAATCATAAAAATACGAAAGACGCGCCGGTGAAAGGCTGTGAACGATTCCGGTCATCGAATAGGTCGTGATTGCATCGATATTGCCGGAAGCCAAATGGGCGCGAGCATATTCGAGACCGGCTATCCCGACATAAACGCCGGCGCGGGCGCCGGTGATTTTATCAAGGGTTAATCCGGCGTTTTCAATCGCCCGCCAGCTCGTTTCAAGCAGCATCCTATGCAAAGGTTCAAGGGAAGCAGCTTCATTGGGCGTAATTTTAAAGAACGTGGGATCGAACATTTCGATGTCTTTAATAAAACATCCGGCGTATTTGCCGTAACTGATCTTTTTTTTCAACTCCTCTGCCGATAGATTCGAATCAAATCTCTCGAAAGGCAATTCGGAAGTCGTATCGACGCCGTTCTCCAAAATATTCCAGAATTTATCCAAATCGTCGGCTTCTCCGGGATACCGGCATCCGGCGCCGATAATGGCTGTCGGTTCGTTGGATTTATCCTGCTGTACTTTGGCGCTGAGTTCCTTGATCTTTGCCGCAGCTTGTTTCAGTGCGGAAATGTACTGCTGTTCCTTGTCTAACGTCATGGTTTTCTAACTTTTGTTGTTTTACACTCGTTTCCAAGTCCCCACGCGCAAACGTGGGAACGAGATTAATC
>CAZWOY010000133.1:0-9617 GCA_964635255.1 uncultured bacterium | reverse complement strand
AACTCGCTGCGGTCGCTATGGACGCCGGAGCTATCATTGCCGGAACTCTGGCGGCGTATTTTATCCGCTTCAGCGAGACCGTGACGTCGTATGTTCCTATAGTCACTGGACTTCCGCCTTTGGACTGGTATTTAAGGCTTTCGATTGTCTTAGCGATTTTGACGGTTTTCTTCCTGATAACCGGTAAAATGTACCGTTTCCCGCGCACTATCGGGCTTTTCGAGGAAACGGTCAGCGCCATTTACCGGTTTTCCGCCGCTTATCTCGTATTGCTTGCCATACTGTTTTTCTACCGCGAGGTCAGTTTTTCCCGATTCACGATGTCGTTGCTGCTCATTATCGGCGGCGCGGCTTTGGCTCTGTCGAGAATCGCCGGCTATTTTGCGAGGGAATGGCTTTACAGGCGCTCATTCGCCGTGAAGCGCGCGGCTATCGTCGGCGACGGTTCGCTGTCGAGTCAAATCGTCGATCATTTATCAGTCCGGCCTCATTTTGGGATCAAGGTCATCGGATATATTACCAATTCGCGTCAATTAGAAGGCGAGATTCAGCGTTTAGGCTCCATCGCGGACGTCAAGGCGTCGATTAGAGACGCCCGTATAGATACTCTGATTATCTCGCCGAGCGTGAACGAGCATGACATTTTGCCGGAACTGGTGAAGGAATGCTACGGCGTGAACGTCGATTTCCTGTTTTTGCCGGATATTCATCCTGCGAACGGTCGCCCAACACGGATTTTGGAAGTCGGCGGCGTACCGCTGTGGGCGTTGAAAGAAAACCCGTTCGACGGCTGGCACGGCATACTGAAACGGGCGTTCGACGTCGTTTTCTCAGCCGCGTTTCTCTTGATTTTAGCTCCGGTTTATCTCCTGATTATGGCGTCCATCAAACTCAACGATAAAGGTCCCATTTTCTATCGTCAGAAGCGCATCGGTCTTGACGGCAGAATTTTCGACGTCTATAAATTTCGCTCGATGCGAACCGACGCGGAAGCTAAATCGGGAGCGGTGTGGGCAAAGGCGGAAGATTCGCGCGTAACGCCCGTCGGACGTTTCCTCAGAAGGTGGAGCCTCGACGAGCTCCCCCAGTTGTGGAACGTAATCAAGGGGGATATGAGCCTCGTAGGTCCCCGGCCGGAAAGACCGGAATTTGTCGAGCAATTCGAAAAACAAATCGACGGATATCAGGAACGCCATCGGGTTAAGACGGGTTTAACAGGATGGGCTCAGGTTAACGGTCTGCGCGGCGACGTCCCGATCGAAGAGCGAACCAAATTCGACCGCTATTATGTAGAAAACTGGTCGCTGCTGTTCGATCTGCGGATTATCGTTTTGACTGTCACTGCAGTTTTAAAGGGCGAGAATGCGTATTAAAATATGTCCGTTTAAGTAGTGTGAACACTCCTGTTCACTGCCAAATTCCGATTTGTTTCCAAACTTTTGGATCAAAATGAGAAAAAGGATAAAGAAGGAACCAAGATTTGAATAAATACGCCGGACTTTTTATTACGGTCAGCTTAATAACACTGATGAGCGGTCTGATTCATGCCGAGGTGAAACCAACAGTGTTTAAAGTTGGCGAGAAGCTTGATTTCAAGGTCTATTTTGAATTTATCCTGGGCGGCGATGCGACTATGGAAGTGAAAAACGTCGAGAAAGTAAACGGACGTCCTTGCTACCATTTCGTTTCAACCGCCAAATCGACGCCGACCGTCGATTTCTTTTACAAAGTCCGCGACAAGGTTCAGTCATGGCGGGACGTCAAATTGGGAATATCAAGACAATTTGAGAAAAATCTGAGAGAGGGGGGCTACAGATTTCATAAAAGTTTCGATTATCTTCTCGAGGATTCTATTTATGTGGTTGAGAATCATCTTAGCAGATCCGAACCGGAGACGCTGGAAATAATTCAACCTTTCCAGGATGTGTTATCTTCCTTCTATTACGTCCGGGAACGGGATTTGATCCCAGGCGAGGTTGTAACGGTTTTTTTGGAAGACGATAAAAAACAGTATGAAGTCTGGGTGCACGTTCTTAGGAAAGAAACGGTGGAAGTGCCCGCCGGGACGTTCGATTGCGTGGTTGCGGAACCGAGGTTAAAGTCCGCCGGTTTATTCCGAGCCGAAGGAACGATGCAGATCTGGTTAACAGACGACGAAAAGCATATGCCGGTGTTGATGAAGAGTAAACTGTATTTCGGAAGAGTATGGGCGAAACTGCATAAATACAGGTTGAAGGATTAGCAAAGAAAAGAGCCTTAAAAAAGAGCCTGCAGACGCACTCAGAAAAGAGCCTGCAGACGCCCTCAGAAAAGAGCTTGCAGACGCCCTCGTCTGAAAGCTGGAGTTGTGGGTATGCAAACGTCGATGCTTGCAGACGCCCTCAGAAAAGAGCTTGCAGACGCACTCAGAAAAGAGCTTGCAGACGCACTCAGAAAAGAGCTTGCAGACGCCCTCGTCTGCAAGCTGGAGTTGCGGGTCTGCAAACGTCGATGCTTGCAGACGCCCTCAGAAAAGAGCTTGCAGACGCCCTCAGAAAAGAGCTTGCAGACGAGGGCGTCTGCAAGCTCACTTTATGTGCGTCTGCTAACTTTCACGAACCCGCCGTGCATTGATTTAACGCATCTAAAGAGTAATAATGAGTAATAAAAACAAAAGCAAATACCGGGAAATTAACCTCGCCCAACTGAAAACCTTTCCCATGTCCGACCTTGAACGCAAGGTTCAGGAGGGGGAGTTCGCGAAGCCGTTGAAGCCGGGCGGCGCGCTGGCGGATTTTGTAAACTCGCTGCCGAACATCTTAGCCGCCAGAGAGCTGGTCGAATTTGCCGGCAAGGTGGCGGACGCAAAGCGGAATAACCAAGCCGTGATTGTTATGTTCGGCGGGCATGTGATCAAAACCGGCTTGGCGCCGCTGTTGATCGACTGGATGGAAAAGGGAATAATCACTGCGTTGGCGACGCATGGCGCCAGTACGATCCACGACTCCGAAATAGCGCTGTTCGGCAGGACCTCCGAAGACGTCGCCGCAGGCTTGGCGGACGGCAGTTTCGGCATGAGCCGGGATACGGCGGATTTCATAAATAAAGCTATCGCTGATCCGGCAAATTCGCTGTTAGGCTTCGGCGAAACGCTTGGGAAAGCCTTAGCCGATGCCGAGGCTCCCTGCGGCAATCTGTCGTTGCTGCACTCCGCATATCGGTTGAATATTCCATTCTGCGTCCATGCAGCCATCGGCACGGACATCATCCATCAGCATCCCACCGCGGACGGCGAAGCCATCGGCAGAGCGTCGATGCGCGACTTCCGCATCTTTTCCAACGAGGTCGGCAAGCTGACCGCAGGCGCGGTTGCGATCAACATCGGTTCGGCGGTCATCATGCCCGAAGTTTTCCTGAAAGCCCTGTCCATAGCCCGCAACTTAGGCAAACCGGCGCACAAATTCTACACCGCCAATTTCGACATGTTCACACATTACCGCCCAACGCAGAACGTCCTCAAAAGACCGACTATGACCGGCGGGAAGAACTATAATTTTATCGGTCATCATGAGATTATGGTTCCGCTTTTGTGTGGGATGGTGGGGGAACAATACGAAATTGAAGGATAAATAAATATTCCAGTGACCGTTAATATTGATAGCATCGTTGACTGAAAAGAGGAATTATCGTATATTATGTTTTTATTTCATTCAGGAGGTAAGTTGCATAAAAAATGTAAATCATTTGACATTTCTAAAAATTATAGGTAATCCTTTCTATGGTTTTTGAAACAAATAAACTTTTTTTCTATAAAAACCAAGATTTTCGAGAAAAGCTTTTTGATTCCGGGACAGAACTCCTGCCTTCGGTAACGGAACTTTTTGAATTAGAAATGGCATTTTATGAATATAATCAATTATCCAAAAAAGAACTATTAGAAAGAAGCGCTTTTTTTAAGACAGTTTCTTTTACGAAAACACATCATTTTTTAGCATATTCACAAACATCTGATGGATTAATAAATCAACGCTCTTCGCAAACCAGATCATATTTCGAAAATGGCCAATTTTCTACAGGTTATGCTACACATGCTTTATTTCCGTACAGAGGGAAGTTTCATCCTCAATTAATAAAAGGATTAATAAATATAATCGGTGTTAAAAAGGGAGAATATATTCTTGATCCAATGGCTGGAAGTGGAACAACAAACATTGAAGCCTCTTTAATGGGAATTAACTCGGTTGCTGTTGATGTTAGTCCTTTTTGCCAACTTATGATTGAAACTAAGTATGAGTCATTAAAAACAGAAGAGCAATCGATTTGCAGATTGAACGAAAAATGGGAAGATATTTTTGATTTCTTTTTAAAACCTAATATATTTGAAAAAGTAAGTAGTATAAGCGATAAAACGAAACGTGTAACTTATCTTATCGCGTTGTTAGCATTTTTAGATTCGATGGGGTATTCAAAACGAGTCAAATTATCAGATCATAGATCTCTTTTTCAAAAAGTTTTAGTTCGCTATATAAATACAATAAAAGATTTTGCTAACAATCCACATTTTAAAAACACTACATTTGGAAAATGTTATGTATCGAAACAATCCACCGCTTTAGAGCTTTATTTAAAAGATAATTCTATTGACGGTGTTATTACGTCCCCTCCTTATTCATTTGCAATCGATTATGTAAATAATGATAGAGATCAGTTAGAATTCTTGGGTTGCGATATTGAGAATTTAAAAAAAGAAATGATCGGTTTAAAAGGAAAAAATAAGAAAGAGAGACTAAAAAACTATTTTATTGATATGGAAAATGTTTGTAGAGAAATTAAGCGTGTTTTAAAACCACATCGCTTTTTTATTATTGTTATTGGTTCTAATACAAATCAAACAGGTGGAATCAGATTAGAAAACCAGATAATTGAATCTTGCGAGAACAATGGTTTACATTTAGTAAAATCGATATTGAAGCCAATTAAAGGAATGCGTAATACTATGCGCGACGAATTCATTCTTTTTTTTCAGAAAAGGTAATTCAAAATGACATTAATAAGCGATGACACAAAATACCAAAGAGTAATATCTAAGAATACATTCTATTATTTTGATAAAGAATTTGAAGAAAAATACGAAGGATATATTAATTCCATTAAGGATATATTATTATTACTTCGAAATAAAATAATAAATTCAGGACTAAAGAAGCAATATATCGAAGAAATAATTGAAAATAGGGAAAATGGTCTTAGAGCAATACTTGCCCTAACAGGATTTTCAAATGAAAATCTTAAACGAATTATAACTCTTATAAGAGTTGTCGAAGATGAAGAATTAAACAGGATTACACTAAGAGATTTCTGGATTGAGCAGCCAAATATAATTTCATCGGAAATAAGAGAATGGGGCGATGCAAAAATAAAAAAATTGATTATCGAAAACCAGTACTTTAGAAGAGGTTTAGTAAATCTTTTCTTTGAGGGCGCCACTATACCTCTCTTAAGTAAGACTCTTCCTTTGTTCGAAATTAAGAAGCTTAGTCTCGCAAAACTGAAATTCGAGGCGTCCGAATTAATAGATACATTAGTTAGGTACAAAGAAAAAGGCAGCTATTCCGGTAAAAAAGAGAAAAATCCAGAAAGACTGATAGAAAATATCATTGCTGAGATGGACTATACACATGAAACGGGTGATTTATCAGAATTAATTATCAATTCTCCTAACACAAAACGTACAATGGATTTTATTATTCCCAATAAAATAAATCCAAAAATAATAATAGAATGTTCCTACCTTGCAACTACTTCATCAGGTCAAGGTGATAAATCAAAAACTGAGATTTCAATTGATGCCCTAATCAAACAGCATTATCCGGAAGCCGATTTTATAGGTTTCATCGATGGTATAGGTTGGTACGTAAGAAAGGGCGATCTAAGAAGAATGGTTTCAGCATATAAAGATGTTTATACTTTTCATGAAGAAGAAATTGACCGTTTTAAAAAATATTTTAGCAATAAATTATTATGATCAACAAGTTAAAGAATAAAATTGTACACAGTGATTGTCTAAATATTTTATCCAAAATTCCAGATAATTCTGTAGATATGACTTTTGCAGATCCGCCTTTTAACCTTAATAAAAAATATAATGGTTATTATGATAGATTAAAAGTAAAGGAATATCTGGAATGGTGTGAAAAGTGGGTAAACGAATTAGTTCGAATTACAAAGGAAACGGGATCCATATTTCTCCATAATATTCCTAAGTGGTTAACATATTTTGCAGGTTTCCTTAATAAAAGCGCAGAATTCAAGCATTGGATTTCATGGGATGCGCCAACAGCTCCTATGGGAAAATCTTTGCAGCCAGCTCATTATGGAATTCTTTATTATGCAAAATATTACAAAAAAAATAAGTATTATGAAATTCGATATCCTCATAAAAGATGTCGTAAATGCGGTTATTTATTGAAAGACTATGGCGGGAAAAAAAGTCGATTACATCCTTTCGGACCTTTGGTGTCAGATGTTTGGACTGATATTCATAGAATTAAGCATAATAAATATCGAGATCTACATCCATGCCAACTGCCAATCCATTTATTAGAGCGAATTATACTAATGAGCACTGATAAAAATGACATTGTTTTAGATCCATTTTCTGGTACTGGTACCACCGCTATTGCTGCGAAAAGATTAAATAGAAATTTTATCGGAATTGAGATTGATGCTGATTATGTCGAAAGCAGCTTATCAAAGTTAAAAATGGAGAATATTGGTTCTAAAATTGGGGAATATTATGTCAGTTTTTTTACCAATGAAATTATAACTCTGCGAGATAAAGATTGGAACAATATTTTAAATTATTTTGAAATACCAAACAATATAAAGAATATTGATTTTAAAAAAATAAATATAAATAATATTGGAAATATAAATGGATTGAACGAAAATATTATAAATACTTTTAAAAAGCAAATCAACATGACAAAAAAAGTTTGTAACTGCGATTAAATAAAAAGTAGTAAAAAGATCATTTCCATAATCTATGGTGAGTTAAAACGTTATCCCGAACAAGTGGATCCTATTCCGTTAAATAAAGAAACATTGAAGTCTCTTAAGAAACTAAACCGGTTTACGAATGGTTGATGAATCAATTATAGAGACAGTCAAGCGCTACCTGAACCATCTTCGTTCCCAAGGTTTCGACGCGCGATTTGGCGTACTTTTCGGGTCGCACGTCACCGGCGACACACATAAATACAGCGATATTGATTTAATGGTTGTTTCGCCGCAATTCGATCCACCGCGAGATCGTCGTGACAGAATTTTCCTTTGGACGTCGGTTCTGCCGATTGATATAAACATCGAACCCATCCCCTGCGGTCTGAAACAGTGGGAGGAAGACGACGAAACGCCGATTATCGAGGTCGCCAGACGGGAGGGAATAATAATAAAGGCAGAAGAAAGTTTGGCGGCATTTGAGTAATCTTAACAGGAACGCGGAAAAAAACGCCGTTACAACCGATGCCGGCGGATTTGTAAGTTGCGATTTTTTCATTTATTAACCCAACCTTCCTTCACTCAATGGTAAAAATCCTATTTTCTTGTTAACCATTAAATAACACAACGAATGGAATTTGCATTTTAAATAAAAATGTCTTTATCTTGTGAAAACAATTCACCGGTCAATCGAAGGGACAAACATGTCATATTTAAGCGCTGCGCTAAAAGTTAGCCTGATTCTTTTTTTTACATTATCGACCTTCAATCTGCTATTTGGTCAATCTGAAGAGCCGGTCGTTGAAGAACCTGCTCCTCAACCGGTTCCGCCGCAGATAGAAGGTTCGTTTACCGACTTTTCCGCTGCCGATGCGCCTTATGACGGGGGAGGCGTCGTCCAGTTAACCTGGAAGGTCGAAGCCAAAGGAGCCGAGGTTAGAGAGGTTCAGATATATCGGCGTGCGGAAGTTGAGACAATTTGGAATTTGGTTGGCGAAACAGATGCGGCAGATGAAATTTATCTCGATGGAAAACTTGACCATGATAAGAAATATTCTTACAAACTTCGAGCGACAGGCTACGGACTAACCTTCGAATCAGAACCAATTTACAGTGTAGAGACACATGCAGCTCTTTTTGATCTTCGAAAAATTAATTTAGCCATCATTGCGTTAGTAGTAATTCTCGCTATCATTTTTTACGTCTTTCAAGCCGGAAAACGAGATATGTTCATTCGGAAAATAGCCGGGCTTGAGGCGGTCGATGAAGCTGTCGGACGCGCAACCGAAATGGGGCGCAGCGTGTTGTTTATTCCCGGCATTCAGGACATGGACGACGTGCAAACCCTTGCAGGATTGACTATTTTAGGCTCGGTTTCCAAGATGACGGCTCAGTATGAAACCGCCCTCGACGTCCCGGTATCCCGCTCGCTGGTTATGTCCAACGGCAGAGAGGTCGTTAAAGAATCTTACTTGTCCCAGGGCCGGCCGGATTTGTACAACGACGACATAGTTCACTATATAACTGATGAGCAATTCGGTTACGTAGCGGCTATCGACGGCATTATGGTGCGGGAAAAACCGGCGGCGTGCTTCTATATGGGCGCTTTCTTCGCCGAGTCGCTGATTTTAGCCGAGACTGGCAATCACGTCGGCGCGATTCAAATCGCCGGCACAGCGATGCCGACGCAGCTTCCTTTCTTTGTGGCGGCTTGCGACTACACGCTGATCGGCGAGGAATTGTTCGCTGCCTCGGCGTATCTGTCCGGCGACCAGCGGATGATCGCATCCTTGCGCGGACAGGACGTAGGTAAAATTCTCGCCATGGGGTCGATTTTATTGGGCTCGGTGTTGGTTACTGTCGGAAATCTTGGCGGCGGCTTCTGGTCGAAACTGGCTGATGGATTTATTCGATTGTTTGCGTTGAATTATTAAACCAAACATGTCAATTTTTGTGTAATTCCGGATACTTTTAAATCTTTGTTTAAGTGAATTCAAATAGACATATCGTTTTCGGGTTGACTATTCTTACAATCGGACTAATAGTTTGCTCGTTAATCGGTTCCTGGACAGTCCTCAAAGTAAAACGAGCGAATGATATCATAACCGTGACCGGTTCGGCGAAGCGACCGATTGAATCCGACTACATCGTGTGGAACGGCTCGATTTCAACGCGGCAGCCTACGATGGAGCGCGGATATGACAATATGAAGATTTACAGCGAACGGCTGCGCAGCTTTTTCCGGGAGGAAGGACTGCCCGACAGCGTCATAACAATCAATTCCATTACGTCCTACTCGATACCGGAAATCGGCGATAATGGCGGAGAAACCGGCGGTATCGCAGCCTATAACCTTTCGCAGCGGTTTTCCGTGCGATCTGACGATATTGACAGAATCGAAGCGATTATAGCCAAAGCCGACGAATTGATGAGCAAGGGAGTGCCGCTTAGTTCGCATCCGCCGCAATATTTATATACGAAACTGAGCGATCTGCGAATCGATCTATTAGCCGATGCTGCGAAAGACGCTCAAAAACGCGCCCGGCAAATGGCGGGCAGCGCCGGTCAAAAAGTAGGCGTTTTGAAAAGCGCAAAAATGGGCGTTTTTCAAGTGACCGCCCGTCATTCAACGGAAGTGT
>CAZWOY010000132.1:0-9652 GCA_964635255.1 uncultured bacterium | reverse complement strand
AATGTTAGCCAAACAACTGATCTCCCAAAAGATAAAACTATTTTATGCGCTTATTGATATATATGTAAAGTCGCTTTTTAGACGCTTGAATTCACTTTCGATAATGTATTATCTATCAATTGTTTTAATTGCTGAATTTTAAAAGGTTTATAAATAATTGCAGTTGCATGGTGAAATTGAGCGGCTTTCCTTGTCCCTTCGGTATCAAAGCCGGTAATCAGAATTATTGGGACTTTCTTATCGATTTTTCTAATCTCTATCAAAAGATCGATTCCGTTCATAACCGGCATAGAAACGTCGGTTATAATTGCATCGATTTTTTCATGGATAAAATAATCTATCGCTTCATTGCCATTGTTGACGGCAATTGTTGTATAGCCCATATAAGTAAGCGACTTGCGCATTACGTCGAGGGCTAAATCCTCGTCATCTACGACTAAAACGGTTCGGTTCGGCATGGTTTGCTTAAGAATGCTTTAACGAATACTTTTTAAATCTATCTGTGAAATCAACTCTTCAGACTGATTTTAAGAAAAAACTAATGTAATATAAAAAAGCCGAGACATGCAAATCATTTGGCATGTTTCAATCTGATGCTTATCATTTCTTTTATAGAAGCGGTTACCGGAATTGCGATCAGCATTCCTATCAGTCCGAAAAGACTCGCAAATAATAAAACGACGAAGATTACCAGTAATGGATGCAAACCTACTTTTTCGCCGACAATTCTGGGCGTAATTAAATTGCCCTCTAAAAATTGAGCGCTGAAGAATACAGCCAACGCTTTTAAAGCCGTTATAATCGGATCGGGCTGAGTCAAGGCAACCAGTGATGTTAAAACGCCCGCCGTCGCCGTTCCGATATAGGGAATCAGATTGGCAAATCCAGCTGAAATGCCTAAGAGCAACGCAAAAGGAATACCGGCGAACAGCCATAAACCAAGACTGATCCAGGTTGCTAAAAACAGACAGACCAGCAATTGTCCGCGAATATAAGCGGAAAAGACCTGATTCAAACGCTGATAAATCTCAAAAAAGATATTTTTGTTTTTATCCGGAATTATATTATACGCCGAATATTTAATGCGCTTAAATTCATTGAGAAAATAAATAGTTAGGATTGGGATTAATATAAAGTTCGCTATGCCGCTGATCACTCCGACAGCGCCGGTTAAAGCCGTGGAACTCCATTTCGCAAACTTACCCATATTATCTTTAATGACCTTTGGAAGATCTTTTTCGATGTTTTCAAGCGAATCGCCTATCGGTAAATTCAGACTTTGCACCCAGGGGATCAATCCGGTAGTTATCCATTTCCAGGATTGCTCGATCCATTTAGGCACCTTGGATGCGAGATCGCTGATTTCATTGATTAGTTTTGGGACAATCAGTATGCCGATTCCGGTCATCGAACCTAATATCAAGATAATAATTCCAAAGATGACCAATAATCGCGGAAACCGGCGATTCACCAGCCATTCGACCAGCGGATCGATTGCATAAGCCAGAATAAAGGCGAGGATAAAAGGAACAAACAACGCGCTTAGACGCCACCATAGAGATATGAGCAGTACAATAAAAACAAGCATCAGCAGCGGTCTAAGCTCTTTGACGCGCCGCGATGGATAGAGCAGAATAATCATCGCGACCGATAATGTCAGCGGCGTCAAAAACTCACGGATCGTGTAAAGCAGCATGCCGAATAGCATTAAGGCTGCGATGATCAGCGACCAATGGGGAGCGCTGAAGTATTTTATTTGGCTCAGATCTTTCGCCGCCGGTTCAGATTTTTCTGAGGAAGACACCGATTCCGACGCTGCATCGTTCTTATTCATAAACTAACCTTTGATAGTTCCAATCGGTCGCATTTTTGCCACCAGTTTGGATATGCCTGCTCCTTCAACCGCTCCGACAACTTCGGCGACGTCTTTGTAGGCTTCCGGGACTTCTTCGACTAAGGTCATTTTACCTTTTGACCGGACAGTAATCCCGCGGCTTCTTAAATCCTGGAAAACGTTTTTCCCTTTGGCTTTTCGAATAGCCGCTTTACGCGATAAAACTCTGCCGGCGCCGTGGCAACTGCTGTTGAATGAAATGCCATCGGCGTCCTTTGTTCCCACCAGCACAAAGGAAAATCGGCCCATATCGCCCGGAATTAGAACCGGCTGTCCAACTGACCTATACGCGGATGGAATATTTTCGTTGTCAGGTCCCAGCGCTCGGGTAGCGCCCTTGCGGTGAATACAAACTTCTCTGGTTTTACCGTCGATCTCGAATCGTTCAAGTTTAGCAATATTATGACAAACGTCGTAAACAACCGCCATTCCAAGGTCTTGCCATGACTTTTTAAAGAAAGCGTCGAAAGCCTCGCGCACTAAACTGACCATTGTAAGCCGGTTCGCCCAGGCGTAGTTTGCGGCGCATTTCATAGCGCTGAAGTAGTTCTGGGCTTCTTCCGATTTAAACGGCGCGCAAGCCAACTGTCGGTCGGCTAATTCGATCTCATACTTGCGCGCGGCGGACTGCATGACCTTCAAACTGTCATCGCAAACCTGATGTCCCAATCCGCGCGATCCGCTGTGAATCATGACTACCGCCTGCCCTTGATGCAAACCGAATGCTTCGGCGACTTCCGGCAGGTAGATTTCTTCGACTTCCTGAACTTCGATAAAGTGATTGCCGGAGCCTAATGTTCCGATTTGTCTTTGCGCGCGCTCCTTGGCGCGCTTGGAAACAAGCGAGGGATCGCCGCCTTTCAGGCAGCCTTCCTCTTCCATATGCTTTGGATCGTCCTCAACCGCCAATCCTTTTTTTACAACCCAGCCGGCGCCGTTTTGCAGGACGTCTTTAAAGTCATTGTCCGACAGTCTGATCGAACCTTCCGATCCCACGCCGCAAGGCACTTTGTCGAACAACGCATCGACGAGTTTCTTCATGCGGGGTTTTATTTCCTTTGCAACCAGATCCGTTCTGACAAGTGAAACGCCGCAATTAATATCATAGCCCACCCCGCCGGGGGAGATGACGCCCTCCTCAGTATCGAACGCCGCTACTCCGCCGATAGGAAATCCGTAGCCCCAGTGTATATCGGGCATAGCCAGCGAAGCGCGGAGGATCCCCGGCAATGTGGCGACGTTTGCAACCTGCGCCGGCGTGTTATCGTTTAAAATCCGTGGAATCATTTCACTTGAAGCCACGATTTCGCCCGGAACATTCATCCCCGGAATGGTATCTTGAGGAACTCGCCACCTGAATGGAGCGATCTCCTCTAAAGTATATTTTTTCTCAGCCATGTATAACCTTTTATCTTAGAATTTTCGAATTTGAATCAAAAACGATCAAGTGTAAAAAAGTCCTTGCTTTGTCGGGTTCGCCTTCCAGATCGCCCGAAAACGCCTCAGGCAGTCATTCCAGCGAAAGCTGGAATCCATGTATTTTCAGCGCTTAGGATAAAGCAAGATGGATTCCTGCCTTCGTTGGAATGACAAAGTGAGGGCTTTTTGCTCATTAATCAAACATCGAATACGATTTTTGCCCGCCAATCCGGTTTTGTTTGAATCTTCAGGCTATGGTAAGTCGCCGCCTTTATCTCCCTTTCCAAACCGAATTCACGATCTTGCCTAACTGCGAAAATATCTGCTGCAATCTCATTTGCGGCAAGGTCGATATTTTTTATGTTGACAGGGCGCCACTTGTTAACCTGGCATTGATACAGCAACTCATTTAATATGTTTACGAGCAGTTCTTCGTCATCATAACCGGTTTCGCACAGTTTTACCGTTTCCATTTTGCGATTTCCAAAGGAATCCAACGAATCATCATTATTGTCCAGATTGGTCGTTTCAGTATCCATCGCATTGGGATCGGTTAAAATGCAGATCGCGCCTTCTAATGCCGCGCGGAAGAACTGACGTCTGTCTCCCGCCTCGATTTCCAATGCAATGTCCGCCTGATGATCGGATGCTTTAAAGGGCATGATGGACTATTTAACCTTCGATCCCGGTTCTGGATCTCCATCCGGAGACAGGACATAGACCCCGTCTTTGCCGGTCGCCGCCAGCAGCATCCCCTGCGAAATTTCGCCTCGTAATTTAACCGGTTTTAAATTACATACAACCACGACCCGCTTCCCGATTAAATCATCCGGTTGGTAGGCTTTAGCCAATCCCGCCACAATCTGTCTTTTAGCGCCGCCGGCATCCACTTGTATGATCAGCAGTTTATCGGCCTTTTCATGTTTCTTCACATCTAAGATTTTTCCGATACGAAGATCCGTTCTGGCAAATTCCTCAATTGAAATCTGGTTTGTTTTGTCAACCGATTGTTCCTCACGCTTTGTTTCAGCGGAATCGGTTTTGACGATATCCTCGATCTTTAATCTTGGAAACAGCGGTTTGCCAACTTTGGGTTGGATTAAGCCGGCGTCATCGCCAATTCTGTTTTTTAATTCCGCCATTTTTTCGGGCATTATCGGTTCGAAGACGCCGGCGACGTCGCGAAGCGCATCCAGCGCCCAGGCTAAAGCACCGGCGATCGATTCAGGCTCTGTTTTCACAACCTTCCAGGGTTTGAGCTGTTCGATGAGTTGATTTAGTCCTCTCACAACTTTCATCGCTTCTTCGATGGCTAAGTGAGGCTTAATATTATCAATCTCGCCCTTGATGCGGGAATAGAGCGTTTTTCTTAACTCTGCAAGATCCGACGGGATCTGCGCCGGGTTTTTTTCCGGCGGTTTGACGGAGCCATATTTTCCCGTTTGCCAGACTTTTGCAAGACGGCTGTAAAGATTGCCCAAATCATTAGCCAGATCGGTGTTTATTCTATCGACAAAACTCTCAAAACTGAAATTAGCGTCTTGTCCGACCGACATCTCTCGCATAAGGACATACCTGAAAGCATCGACCCCCAATCTACCGGCTAAATTCATTGGCTGGACAACATTGCCGATCGATTTGGACATTTTCGTCTCGCCTCTGGAAAGCCAATAGCCATGCGATAGAATTGTCTTCGGCGGTTCAAGCCCGGCTGCGTGGAGCATTATAGGCCAGTACACCGCATGCGTTGTAAGAATATCTTTGGCTATCAAATGACAATCCGCCGGCCAGGACACATCGCTGTCAGAGGGGGGATTAACCGTTGCGGAATAATAATTTATCAGGGCGTCGAACCAGACATAGGTAACATAATCCTTATCCCATGGAATTTCTATTCCCCAGTTCAGCCGGCTTTTGGGGCGGCTGATGCACAGATCGCCAAGCGGCTGCCTTAAAAATCCTTTTACTTCGTTGAGACGAAATTCCGGAACAACCGAATCAGGATGTTTTTCGTAATGATCGATCAACCATTCCTGATACTGAGACATTTTGAAAAAGTAATTCTTTTCTTTCAGCCGTTCTACTTCACGACCGCCGATAGGATCTTTGCCGTCGATGAGGTCCTTTTCCGTAAAAAATCGTTCCTCAAAAACCGAATACCAGCCTTCGTATTCCTGCTGGTAGACGTCGCCTTGTTTGTAAAGTTTCTTCAGTATATCGACTACTACGCTCTCATGTCTCGGTTCGGTTGTTCGGATAAAATCATCGTATCTGATATTGAGCTTTGCCCAGATTTCACTCCATGTTTTCGCCATTTCGTCGCAATGATCCTGGGGATTCATCTTTCTTTCCGCCGCTGCATCAGCGACCTTTTGTCCGTGTTCGTCCAGTCCGGTGAGAAAATGCGCTTTCTCCCCGAACAATCTTTTAAAACGTGTAAGTACATCAGCGAGTATCGTCGTATATGCATGACCTACATGAGGTTCGTTGTTAACATAATACAACGGCGTCGTTATGTAGAATGTATCAGCCATTTGGTATTGCCTGTTTTTTGCATTTCTGGGAAAATAAAAAATTCCACCGGTAGGGCAGGCGTCTCTACCTGCCTTCTCAACCTTGCATGATCGCATTGGCAGGCAGGGACGCCTGCCTTCTCAACCTTGCATGATCGCATTGGCAGGCAGGGACGCCTGCCCTACCAGAAATTCTATTTTCATGCTGCGTGTTGAAGCTAGCTTCATGAGCAATTACTGGGAAATAGATTCCGTACGCATTCATTCCAGATTCCGCACGCAGTCATTCCAGCGAAAGCTGGAATGACTGCCCTTGGACAAAATCTGGAATGTCTGCCCTTGAGCAAAATGTCGAACAAGAGTGTTCGACCTACTATTTTAATGTTTCGCGATGAAACCTGCTAATCCGCCATATTATCCAAATCCTCGTCCGGTCCTAGTTCCTTGATTTCACCCACAGGCACGCCTTCTGTTCCGTGGTCATAGAACTCATATTCATAAGCGAGGCAGCACTTTAACTTACTGCAGACGCCCGAAAGTTTCGAAGGATTTAGAATCAGGTTCTGCTCTTTTGCCATTAACGTCGTAATGGGCTTAAATGAACTAAGAAAACTGACGCAGCACAATGGATAGCCGCACACGCCATAGCCTTCGAATTTCTTCACTTCGTCCCTGGCGCCAATCTGTCTTAATTCAATCCGCGTCCTGAAAGCTCCCGCCAAATCGCGAACGAGCTCGCGAAAATCGACTCTTCCTTCCGACGTGAAATAGAATATCAGCTTTAATCCGTCAAAACGCATCTCAGCGTCGATTAATTTCATCGGCAGATTGTGTCTTTCGACCTTCTCTTGACAGATTTTCAGCGCATCTTTCTCTCGCTCGCGCAGAGTTTCTATATATTCTCGATCCCGCACCGTCGCTTTGCGGATAACCGAAAACTCAGGCAGTTCAGTTTCGGGATCGATTGCGATCGATGCGACATGCTTAACAATTCCTGCATCCTGGCCTCTGTCAGCTTCAACTATCGCGATATCTCCTTTTTTGAAGGGAAATTCATAAGGATTTGAAAATATTTCGCGGCGTTGTCCCTTAAATTCGATCCAGACTTTTCCGCCTCGCTGCACCGGATGGATTGAATTATTGTTCTTTGCTTTATCATGGATCATTGCAAAATCCATTGAATTTTTATGGCTAAGCCTGTCAAAACCAAAGATGACACAGCGTTCGAGTTTAAATTCAATTTTGCTTCTTCAATTTCATTTAAGACTTTTCCGAGTTTTTCGCTCTCGTAGCGGGACGACATTTTTTCAAGGACGTCCATGGATCCAATTGTCGATAATCGGGATTGGGCGTCTTCTTTTGTGAACGCCTGGCATAGCAGGGCGTCTTTAATCCAGACGCTAATATAATTTAATCTCGACTGAATTTCCTGTTTGCTGCGCGATTTAGTCCATTCGTCGATAAATTGAGCGAGCGCTTTTGCGTTGCCGACAGCGGAATGCCTGAGAAAATCGAGCGATTCATCCAGTAATTGCGCGTGTTTTACATCCGCGAGTTCTTTTGCATGAGAATAACTCCCATCGGCTAATCTCGCCGCTTCCTCAGCTTTGTCTTCTGAGACGCCGATTCGTTCCACTAATGATTCTGTAATTTCGGAAGCAGTGAGCGGGGCGAACTGTATGATCTGGCATCTCGATAAAATCGTGGGCATTACCGACCGGATACTCTCAGCAATTAAAATGAGGCAGCATCTTTCGGCCGGTTCCTCTAAAAGCTTCAGCAGAGCGTTGCTGGAGGATTTATTCAACCAGTTTGCCGGATAAATGATCACAACTCGCACCCCCGTTTTTTCTCCGGTGAGAGCCATCGAGTTGCGCAATTCGCGCACCTGATAGATCAATATTTCCTGCGAACCCTTGAAGTTAAGCTGGTTGTAGGGATCTGCCGCTTTGGTTTCGATCAATTCATTGTACATATCCGCCGCAGTCTGCTCATCCTGTTTTTTCTTGATCGCGATCAGTGGGAATAATAACGATAAATTAGGATGCTGTAATTTGCGAATCTGCCTGCATGATTTACATTCGCATCCGTACCGGGCGGAATCCAGCGGTTCTTTTTCAGTGCAATTTAGAACCCTTGCAAATTCTAACGCCAGGGCAAATCTCCCAACTCCGTTTTTGCCAACGAACAGCAAACCATGTGAAATCCTGTCATTGCCCATTGCTCTATATAAAAGCTTGCGGACTTTCCATTGACCGATGATCGACGGAAAAGCGATTGTTTCTTCTTTTTTCTTATCCTGGCTTTCCATGAATTTGTATTTTTTAATCTTTAACCTTTCTTCAGCCATTTCAGAGGATTCTGTTTCTCACGATTCGACCAGATTTCGAAATGAAGATTTTCTTCACTTCCCGCTTCGCCGGTAGCGCCGATTTTAGTTCCACCCTTGACGACTTCGCCTTCATTGACGAAAATCTGTCCTAAACGCGCATAGACGGTATAATAGCCATCTCCGTGCGATAAGATCACAGTGTTGCCGAATCCTCTTAAGTATGAGATACGAGTGACCTGGCCTTTTGCTACCGAAAATACCGGATCGCCTGCAGTTGCTTTTATGTCGATACCGGGATTGATGGTAACGGTCTTTAGCGTTGGGTGCCGGATGGAACCGAAAGGTATCTCAATCGACCTGTTTTTCGAGGGCCAGGGCAGTCTTCCGGATAAATTCTTAAAGGGTTCGTCAGGCGCAAATTCAGTATAATTTTCAACCGGCTGGCGATCGAGGCGCTTGATTTCCGCTTCGATTGCATCCAGCGCTTTTCTGCGTTCATCCAACAGAGCAAGCAGTAATTCCGTGTCCGAGTTGATTCTTTTCAGCAAAACTGATTTTTCGCTTTTTTCGGATTCCAGTTGATTGGTTTCGTCTATCCGATTGCTGATGATCTGCCTGACATTATTCAACTCAGTTAACTTTTTGTCCCTTTCCGTAGATAATTCATTCTGAACTATTTGCTGATCCGATCTGATCCCGGAAACTTCGTCGCATTTTTCTATCAGTTCTTCAATTTTCGATCGATCGTATCTTTCGACCGCTCTCAGGTACATTTGCCTTTGAAACAGATCGTTCGGGCTTTTTGCGCTGAAAATTACAGCTACTCGCCGTGAATTAATCTTTCGGTATAATTGAGCGATGCGGTCGCCGACTTCGGCGCGCAATTGGTCTAATTCCTGTTCTTTAGCTTGCAGTAAAAGCGTAAGATCCTTTATCTGAACGTCCAGTTTGTAAATCCGCACTGCAATTGCTTCTACTTTTTGCGCGCCCCTTTTTGATCTTAATTCCAGTTCCTCGATTAATTGCCGCCGCAGTTCGATTTTATGGTCAAGGTCCTGAAGCTGCTGGATTACGCCGATTTTACCGGCTTCAACCTTTTTCAGCCGCGTTTCGATTAATTCGATTTCCTCTCGTAAATTTTTTACAGTGTCGTTTTCTTCGGCAGCCGATGGGATTGCAAAGCCAGACAATGCAAAAAACGCCATGATCAGCCTTAAAAGTCCGATACGCTTCATTTAAAAGAGTTTACTTCCGATCTTAAACCTCGACGAGTATCTAAATTTCTTTATCTAAAGATATTTAGTATGATGTTTAAATGCAAGTTCTTGATAATTTAAAACGCTAATATTGAATTCTTCATGTTGATGCAGCTTGCTTTGGCGTTGGATTATAAAAGATACAGATTTTCTCAGGAATTATTCATGACGCAAGCTTCACCGCGCAATATGAAAATAGACTCATTTTCTGACGTAAGTCGCAACCCCCCTGTATCCC
>CAZWOY010000131.1:0-9690 GCA_964635255.1 uncultured bacterium | reverse complement strand
CTAAGCAATCTCCTAACATCTTGATATTGCATAGTATTCCTCATCAAGCGGATTCTGTGAGATGGCGACTATTTTATGCACATAGTAGCAACGGAATTTTTCAGGCTGAAAAGACTTGAGAGGTCATTCGATTTTTTTTGGGGACAAATGTTTAAAATTGCAATTCCATCGGATAACGAAACGCACATTCAAACCGATTTTAACAAGGCGACGGGAGTTATAGTATATAATGTGCATGAGGAGCGCGTCGAGCGGGATGAATTTCGACCGTTGTTTGTGCATAGTAAAAATGGAGTTAAAAAAGAATTCAGGAGTATTGGAGTCGGAAAAGCGAGATTTGAGAGGATTCTCAGAGTCCTGAAAAACGTTGAACTGATTATTGTCAATCAGATTAAACCGGAAATGAGAGCCGCGCTCGCGAAGCATGGAATCGACGTCAGAATCTGTCCGGAAAAAAATGCCGATGAAACCGCGCGGGAGTATGCAGAGCGAACGCTGGTAGAATTGGACATTATTAACGGTCGCGAACCGGGAAATTTATTTAGATAATCAGCATTGCGTCGCCATAGCTGAAGAAGCGGAAATCTTCCTTCAATGCTGCGGCGTAAGTTATATTTACTCCTTCCCAGCCGATAAGCGCCGCTAAAAGCTGAATCAGCGTCGAATCGGGACGGTGGAAATTGGTTAGCAGCCGGTTAACGAATTTAAATTCATACGGCGGATAGATAAACAGTTCGGCGGAGTCGCGCCCAGGCATAAGAGGCGGATTCTTATTCGCAGCGTCCTCCAGCGTCCTAACCACGGTCGTACCTACAACAGTAATATTTCTTCCTTTTGCCTTAACCTTTTCGATTTTTTCCACAGTATCCCTGGGTATTTCATAAGTTTCCCGGTGCATTTCATGTCCGGCGAGATCGTCGGAACGAATGGGCATAAACGTTCCCAATCCTACGTCTAACGTAACCTCGGCAAATTCGCAGCCATTAGCTTTCAACTTGTCGATCAGCGCTTTGCTGAAATGAAATCCTGCGGTCGGAGCGGCTAACGAACCGGGGCTGCGGGCGTACACCGTTTGGTATCTTTCCCGGTCGTCCGATTCGGGATCGCGCCTTATATAGGGCGGCAGAGGCGAAAGTCCCGCTCTATTCAGCCACTCGTGAAAACCGCCATTCGCGCCTTCCGTTTTCCAGATTCCGGTCCATCGGCCCGCGCCGTCTTTATTGAGCAATCGATAAGAGGCGTTTTCCGGCAAGGTTAACGCCGCCCCCGGCTGAAGCCGTCTTCCGGGATTGATCAGCGCATCGACCTGTATTTTAGTTCGTCGGTCGTCGAAGCCGATTTCATTGGCGAAAAACAGTATATTCGCCTTGCCCCCGCCGGATTTCCAGCCCCTGACCAGCGCCGGCATGACCTGCGTATCGTTGACGATTAGCAGATCGCCCGCGACAAATTCCACAATATCGGTAAACCGCCCGATATGCGCAATCCGGCGTTCTGAATTGTTATAGACGAGAATTTTCGACTCAGCCCGGTTTTCGAGCGGATACTGAGCGATCCGCGACTGCGGAATTTTGACTTTTAACTCAGGCGGAGTGCGGCTCATACCAAAACGCGCCTCATCGTTTGCTCCTTGCGTAAAACTTAGCGTAAACTTACGGGATGGAATTTAAGGATTTGGGGGGTGGAATTCAAGATTGGGGGGAATGGCAGTAATATTTGTATATTTAGATTATATTATTTCATAATTATTCATAAAGGCTTGCAAGTGACAATTAATGAATTATTTTAGAGTAAATCATCTCATGTTCGTAAAAATAGTTTAAAGATTCGGTGAAAGGCACAACCATAGAAAATCCGATCCTGAATTCACCTTATCGTGCGCCTGAAAGGCATTTTCGGTTTGACGACGCCGGCATTACCGACGATGTCGTCGCGAAACGAAGGATCAGTTCCTATTTCATTCCGATTCCGCCTCCGCGGAAAAGAGGCAAACAAGCCCGGATGCACTTTAATGAATGGACGCACGACCGGGAAAAGTCGAACGATGATATTAATCGTATTCGCGAAAAGGTGAATAGCTGGCGCAGGGGCGGATACGCCGGCGTGACGAGGATAACTCGAAAGCTGCTGGAATACTGGCAGCGAGAAGAACGTGATAAGCGGCTGTTCTTCTGCCAGATCGAAGCGTTGGAAACGGTTATTTATATTACGGAAGCCGCTAAAAAGTTCGGCGACGCCTGGATCGAGAATAAAATTAAGCGGCATAACGACGAATTCAATCCCGGTCTGTTCAGAGTTGCGATGAAAATGGCGACCGGCAGCGGCAAGACGGTTGTCATGGCTATGATAATCGCCTGGCAGGCGATGAATAAAATCCATAATCCGCAGAGCAAGCTGTTCGCAGATTCCTTTCTTATCGTTACGCCGGGAATTACGATCAGGGACCGGCTGCGCGTCCTTCTGCCGAGCGATCCGGAAAACTATTTTCACAAGTGGGATATAGTTCCTCCTGACATGTTGCAAACATTGGGACGAATTAAGATAATCATTGAGAATTTCCATTCTATGCAGCTTCGTGAAAAAGCCTCCGCAGGCAAATTGACCAAATCGATTCTGCAAAAAGGCAAAAACGAGGACAGCCCTTTTAAAGAAACTCCCGACCAGATGGTCAGGCGAGTTTTGCGCGGATTTGGAAATAAAAAGAATATCGCAGTAATAAACGACGAAGCCCATCACTGCTACAGACATAAACGCGAAGATGAAAAGATACAATTAAAGGGCGACGATCTACAGGAAGCGAAAGCGCGCGAGGAAGCGGCGCGCGTCTGGATTTCAGGCTTGGAAGCCATTAACAATAAAATAGGAGTTCGCGCCGTTTACGACCTTTCCGCGACTCCATTCTTCCTGCGCGGTTCCGGTTACAAAGAAGGTACGCTTTTCCCGTGGGTGGTTTCCGACTTTTCATTAATCGATGCGATCGAATGCGGTATTGTCAAAGTCCCGCGCGTACCGGTGGCGGACGACTCGATGAAAGGCGATACTCCGACTTACAGAGAACTATGGCTGAGCATTAAAGGACAACTGCCCAAATCAGGCCGCAGCCGGAAAGACTTCAGCGGCAGAGAACCGAAACTGCCGAAGGAGCTTGAAGGCGCGCTGCACAGTCTTTATGGAAATTACAAATTATATTACGACCGCTGGGCGGCAAACAAAGAAGCTCGATTAAAGGGACAGACGCCGCCTGTGTTTATCGTAATCTGCAACAATACGAACGTATCGAAGCTGGTTTTCGATTATATTTCCGGCTGGGAGAAAAAGCTGTCTGGCGAGGAAACGGTTCCGGTTCCGGGAGCTTTGGAGATTTTCAGCAACGTAAAGGATGGCAGATGGCTTCCCCGTCCGAATTCGATTCTGATCGACAGCGTTCAGCTTGAGTCGGGCGACGCGATGAGCAGGGAATTCAAAGATATCGCCGCGCGGGAAATCGAAGACTTTAAGTCCGAGTATAGAACCCGCTTCCCAGGACGAACGACGGAAAGCATCACCGATGAAGACCTGCTGCGCGAAGTGATGAACACGGTCGGCAAGCCGGGGAAATTAGGCGAACATATAAAATGCGTCGTCTCGGTTTCGATGCTGACCGAAGGCTGGGACGCCAACACCGTGACTCACATTTTAGGCGTCCGGGCGTTCGGAACGCAACTCCTGTGCGAGCAGGTCGTTGGACGGGGACTTAGACGGCAGAGATATGTTACGAAGGAGAGGACGCTCGAGCTGAACGGAACTCAGGTTCAGATCGAATCCTTTTCACCGGAGTACGCGGAAGTTTACGGAGTGCCGTTTTCATTCATGCCGGCAGCCGGTGCGGGCGAAGCCGGCGATCCTCCGGAAGTGACGCGGGTGCGGGCTTTAGAGGAACGGATCGACTGTGAAATAACGTTTCCCAAAGTATTGGGCTATCGATACGAACTGCCGAGTGAAAAGCTGAAAGCGGAATTCAGCGAGGATTCGAACCTCACGCTTTCTAACGAAGACATACCTACAAAAACAGAAATAGCGCCGATTGCGGGCGAGGTTGTCTATCACACGCTCGACGATTTAAAGAAGGCGCGCCGGCAGGAGATAGCGTTTAACCTGGCAAGATTAGCGCTGGATAAGTTCATGGACAAGGACGGCTCAGCCAAGCCGTGGCTGTTCCCCGATCTGGTCGGAATTTGCACGGAATGGATGGACAATTGTCTTGTTTTGAAGGATAACGTCTTTCCCGGCATTCTGTTGTTCGTCGAGATGAAGCATTTCGCCGTCGAACGAATTTATAACGCCATCGTAAAGGCAGAACACGGCGAGAAAAAGCTTATGCCGATTCTGCATCCTTTCGAAGCCGCCGGTTCCACCAGGTATGTCGCGTTCGATACATCCAAGGCGCTGCTGCACACCGATCCCGGGAAATGCCATATTTCCCACGTCGTCGCCGACACCGATTCATGGGAGCAGAAAATGGCGCAGACTTTGGAGGACATGGACGAGGTCGTCTGCTATGTCAAGAACCATAATTTAAATTTCTATATTCCCTACACAATCGGCGGCATGGAGAAAAACTACATCCCGGATTTCATAGTCCGCATCGACGACGGCAATCCGGATCCGCTCAACCTGATAATCGAAGTCTCAGGGCCGGAGAAGCGGGAAAAAGACATAAAAGTCTCCGCCGCCCGCAACCTGTGGATACCGGCGATTAACAACCACGGGGGATTTGGGAGGTGGAAGTTTTTGGAGATAAAGGATCCGTATGTGGCTAAGAGCGCAGTGAGATATGCTCTAAGGAAATGAATGACCGAAAATCCTAAAATACAATATTTCGTAGATGAATCAGGCAGTGGGATTATTTTTGATCGCAATGGAAAAATTACCCTTGGAAAAAATGGATGTTTGAAATATTTTTATCTTGGGCTTTTAGAGATTAGAGACCTTAAAAGACTATCAACGTCAATGATAAGGTTAGGGAAAAAAATAAAAAGAGACGAATATTTTAAGGATATTCCATCCATTTTGAAAAGATCGCACTCAGAAACATTTCCGTTTCACGCCAAAGACGATATCCCGGAGATTCGAAGAGACGTGTATCGAATTTTAAACACGACCGATGTAACGTTTTATGCAGTTGTAAAAGACATGGAAAAAGTCCTGACTTACGTTAAAAGCCGAAATCAGAAAGAACCCGAATATCGATACCATCCAAACGAGTTATATGATTTTACAGTTAGAGCTTTATTTAAGCAGAGATTACACAAAGACAATTCATATTCAATTACTTTTGCACGAAGGGGAAAATCGAATCGAACGCGAGCATTATCAGAGGCAATTGAAATAACACGAGAGCGATTTGCCAAACAATTAAATACGACTTTTGAACCTATGATAGATATCCATATCGATTATTCACATAATGTGCCAGGATTGCAAGCTGTGGATTATTTCCTTTGGGCTTTGCAGAGGTGCTATGAGCGAGGCGAAGACCGGTATTTGAAATACCTTTGGCAAAAAGTAGGACTGATACGAGATATGGATGACGATGGTGTAAAACCTTATGGAGTATACTATAATAAAGGGAATCCATTAACGGCGGATAAATTAAAAAACCGGGGGATATAGGATGCATATCACAAGGTCATACATCACACGGCATGAAGCCGAATTTTGTCCACCGGTATATTTATGTATACGAATTTTCGTTGTGATAATCAAGTAAAAAAAGTAGAATTCTTATTGGTTGAAAAAAACTAGTTTCAATTTTCTTTTGTCAGAATACTTAAATATGGTTTTTGCATAGTTAAAGTATAATAAAAGTGAATAGCTTGAACCAAGGCAATAGATTTCCAACATCGTTGAAACAGATTAGCAGTTCACTTATTGGCACAAAACTATTTGTAGCCCACTTTTTGCCAAAAAGTGGTACACAAACCATTTTGTGGCTAACAAGTGATACACAAGTTCATAAGTATGGTAAAAACAAATGCCTAAATCCGAAAAACAGATAGAGTCCATAAAACACGCCGATAAGCGCAAGATCATCCCGACCGAAGAGACGCGGCGGTTTATGGATGATGAGCTTAGGGCGGAAAAGACAATGCTCTATCCGCGCGATCCGTCGCTCGATCCGCAGTTGGTCTGGAAAGGGAAGGACGAACAGGACCGCCGGGATCTGGAAGTTCCTTCGGTTCCGGTCTTTATTCAGGAGAAAATTCATCCGCAGGCGATTATCGACGACGTTAAACGCTGGGCGGACAAGGATGCGCCGGCGCGGGAGCTGAACCTGTTCAACGACTTTAACGGCGTCGCGTTCGAGGACATGATCGACTTCTACCGGCATGAACAGAACTGGTCGAACCGGATGATCTTAGGCGACTCGCTGCATGTGATGACCTCGCTCGCCGAGCGCGAAGGCTTGAAGGGCAAATTGCAAATGATCTATATCGATCCGCCCTACGGCATTAAATTCGGCTCCAACTGGCAGGTTTCGACGCGCAAACGAGAGGTAAAGGATACCAAAGTTGAGGATGTCACTCGTCAACCTGAACAAATCAAAGCCTTTCGAGATACATGGGAACTTGGAATTCACTCTTATTTATCCTACCTTCGTGATCGGTTGGTGGTGGCGCGGGAGCTTTTGACGGAGAGCGGATCGGTATTTTTGCAAATGAATGATGAAAAGGTGCATTTAGTAAGATTATTGCTTGAAGAAATATTTGGGAGTGAAAACTTTGTAAATATTATAATTATAAAAAAGAAATCAACACCTCAAGAAACTATCGGTTTTTGTGAAATGAACGATTATTTGCTGTGGTATGCAAAGGATAAGACAAATTTAGAAAAAACAAAGTCACTTTATATTAAAAGAAACTTTATGTTAGAAACATTAGGTGAGTTCAAGTATTTTGATAAGAAGGACAAGACGAAACAAAAAGTTTTATTGGAAGATATACAAAAAGGAGATATTAAATATGAAGAAATTTATAGAACTCATGACGCAACGACAAAAAGACATAACAGTGAAAAATACAAATTTCCATTAGAAGTAAATGGTAAAGTACTCTTTCCACCAAAAAGCCATGGGTGGGCAGAAGAGGAAGATGGAATGAAAAAAGTAAATAAAGCAGGTAGATTGACAGGTATAAATCCGTCTCGAATGTATAAATTATACCTTTTTGATTATCCAATAAGCTTAATTCACAATACATGGTCCGACGTTTTATCCGAGCAAAATCAAGTATACGTAGTACAAACTACTCAACGAATTGTTGATCGCTGTATTCTAATGGCAACGAATCCAGGTGACATTGTTCTTGATCCCACGTGCGGCAGCGGCACCACCGCCTACGTCGCCGAACAATGGGGCCGGCGATGGATTACGATCGACACCAGCCGGGTGGCTTTAGCCTTGGCGCGGACGCGGCTGATGGCGGCTAAGTATCCTTACTATCTGCTGTCCGACAGCCCTGAGGGCGTTAAGAAAGAAGCGGAAATCAGCGGGCAGGTTCCGCCGGAATATGAGACCGGCGGTGATATTAAGAAGGGCTTTGTCTATAAGCGCGTGCCGCATATTACGCTGAAGTCGATCGCCAATAACGGCGAGATCGATACGATCCATGAGAAATGGCAGGCGAGGCTGGAGCCGGTTCGGAAAAAGATTAATGAATTAGCCGTTAAGAATTGGGAAGAGTGGGACATACCGCGATCTTTGGAGGAAGCGATGGAGCGGGATAAGGGACTGGATTCCCGCCTGCGCGGGAATGACAAAGCCAATGTAAAGGAGCTGGATTCCCGCCTGCGCGAGAATGACAAAGAGAAAAGCGGGAATGACAAGATAAAGGCAAAAGAATTGATCAAAGAGTGGTGGGAGCTGCGGCGGCAGCGGCAGGCGGAGATCGACGATTCGATTGCCCGGAACGCCGACACTGAGACGCTGTACGATCAGCCTTACGAGGATAAGAAGAAAATCCGCGTTTCGGGACCGTTCACTATGGAAAGCCTGTCGCCGCACCGGCGCTTGTCGGTCGATGAGAAAATACAGCGCAGGGAGGACGGACTGGTTTTAGAAGACGTTCCCGGCGTTAAAATTCAAGCTCAGGAACGCGGTCCGGACGATTTTGGCAGAATGATTATCGAGAACCTGCGAAAAGCCGGCGTTCAGAACACATATAAGAACGAGCGGCTGAAGTTCGATACGCTCGACGTCTTTCCCGGGGAATGGCTGCAGGCTGCGGGCGATTACACCGAAAAGGACGGTTCGACGAAGACCGCGGCGGTGTGCATCGGTCCCGAACACGGCACGGTGAGTCCCGATTTGATTAAGGAAGCCGCTATCGAAGCGGTCAAAGGCGCCGGCTTCGACACGCTGATCGTCTGCGGCTTCGCTTTCGATCCGATCGTTTCGGAGGAGGCCAAGCATTACGGCAGGCTGACGATTCTGCCGGCGAAGATGAATCCCGATCTGGCGATGGGCGATGAATTGTTGAAGAAAACGGGAGCGGGGAACCTGTTCATGATCTTCGGCGAACCGGATATCGAGATCAGACGGCTTCCCGATGACCAGCTTCAAGTTGAAATCCACGGTTTGGACGTTTACGATCCGACCACCGGGCAGGTGCGCAGTTCATCGACGGACGATATTGCCTGCTGGTTCATCGACACGGATTACAATCAGCAGAGTTTTTTCGTCCGCCACGCCTATTTCACCGGCGCCGACAAGCCTTACGAAAAGCTCAAGAAAGCGTTGAAGGCGGAGATCGACGAATCGGCGTGGTCAGCGATATATTCGACCGTGAGCCGTCCCTTCGATAAACCGGAACATGGGAAGATTGCGGTTAAGGTAATCAATCATTACGGAGATGAGGTTTTGAAGGTTTATGATGCGTCTGAAACCCCCCTTAATCCCCCCTGCAAATAGCAAGGGGGAAATACGCCGCCTGGAGTGCAGTCCTTTCCGTGTGGCGTCAACCCTCCCCTTCCTCAAAATAATCCGCCGTAAACACAAGTATCTCCGTCCCTTCCTTCGTCCAGGCATTGGGCGGCAGTCCGGCTTTCAGGCAGGTGTGCGACAGGAATTCTTCGCGGGTCCAGTTGTACTCGGCGGCTACCTGAGGCAGGAGCAAACCCTGGTAGAAGCCGGAGCGGATCATTAAGCCGTGTTTGCCGGGGACGACCTCGGACGGATCGGAAACCTGGCGCATCGGACTTAGAATCGTGATCTCGAAATGCAACTGGTCGATCTCTGCGGCTGAAACCTCCGGAAAGCGCGGATCTTCAGTGGCGGATGTAACTGCGACGTCGCCGGCTTCCCGGTAGAGAGGCCCCATCGGCAGGATGTGACCGATGCAGCCCCTGAGCTGTTTCCCGCGCTTGAGAGTTACGAAAATGCCGCGTTCTTTTTTAAGATTTTCCGGCAGCTTCGTTAAGTCTAATTTTTCCGACGGTTTGTTTAGAACATGGCTCTTGACGGCTTCGCGCGCGATTTCGATCAAGCGTTTTTTCTCTTCCGGCGTCAGATCGATCTCCGGCGATACGTCATGGTTTTGCGCCATTGGTTGACTCCTCGTTTTTACGGTTTTTCTTAGGAATTGCTCTTGAAGCGAGCTTCGCTACGCAAAATGAAAATAAACTTCTCTGGTAGGGCAGGCGTCCCTGCCTGCC